>DATHPV010000365.1:0-6231 GCA_035483495.1 Puia sp. | reverse complement strand
ATCGTGCAGAAGCAGGATGGTACCGGGTTTCAGCCTGGCAATGATTCTTGAAAATAAACGTTCTTCATTTCTTATAATCGTGTCATACGAACGGATGGACCATCCGATGGAAACAAATCCTCCTGTTAGTACTGCTTTTTTGAGATTGGGATTGGTAACGCCAAAAGGTGGGCGAAAGAATCGGGGATAGTATCCGGTAATGTCCTCGCAGGTCTGACTGGCGAGTTCCAGTTCATTCAACATTTTTTTCGAACTGTACAAATCAAAAAAACGATCGTGTGAGTTGCTGTGGTTTCCGATGATATGTCCTTCGCTCACAATTCTTTTAAGAATCTCTTCATTCTGCGGCATATTTTTACCGATACAAAAAAAAGCGGCTTCGGCATTATTTTCCTTCAGGATATCCAGGATATGATTTGTTTTTTTACCTGCCGGACCATCATCAAACGTCAGAGAAATATATTTTTCCCCGGTCTTCACCGAACAAACAGATTTTAAAAAAAAACCCATTTGAATGAAATAACTGCCGCAAAATAAAACGGAAACATATACGAGCAAAAGCCATCCGTATGGGGAAACATCTGTCTGAAAATAATGATCAGCCAATATCCAGGCGAGAATGAGAAGAATATAGAATATATTAAAAGACCGGTGGTTCACAATTTGCTGATTAGAATTAAACTGTGATGAGTGTCATTTGAACAATTATGTATAAGAATGTTTCTGTATGGCGGCATGCTTTCTTCCATCCAGAAGGGTGTCATTTGTTCCTTTAAAATAACGGCAGCCATCCACATAGCAAATCCTGATGATGTCGGATAATCTCCACATAGTGATTTAAAAGGGAAGAATGGTTTTCCCTGATAAAAAGAATCTGAAGATTGTACATTCAATTCATCGTTTTTGAAACTCCCCTTATGTGATGACAGGATCAGGTCAATCTGCTCCATCGTTGTTTCATTTTTATTCAGAAATTCCAGTATTGAATTTTCGATGATATCTTCACTTTCAGGCATGTAGAAAATATGTAGGCCCTTTAAGACTGCCAAAGCAGTTTTTCCCGGTTCTTTGTCCAGCAGAAAAAATGCGGCTCCTTCACCGGCAGAAACGGATGAATTCCTGTACAATCCAAACCGGCTCAATATCGCATGACTATCATCTGTGATTTCGTCTATTGCGCCTACTAGTACAGGACCAATGCCTTCTTTCAATAAAAGTATGGATTCAGTCAAAGCGTTTTCAAATGAAAATGCCCTGTGCACAATAGTGTTATTGTAGTTGTGGCATTTGAGAACCAGAGCAACTTGCGCGCCGACTGTATTATGCGTCGATTGAATAAATGCAGTCGGGCTCAATAATTTTTCTTCAAATTCAATCATGCGGCGGAGAAAAGATGAACTGTCTTCAAGACAACCATAGGCAGTTGCCGTGAGAATGGCTGCCGGATTTTCAATTTTGCCATTTCTGAGACATGTCATGGAAGCGGCGACTCCCATTTTCACGATCCTGCTCATACGCCGAATCGTTTTGCTGTCTACAAATTCATCATAATCGGGTTCGATGGATTTGAAATAATTATTGTTTGTTATTTCACGAGACAGGAAAAATGCGTCCGTATCCAGGCTGTGTTGGGGAGAAATATTTCCAGTGGATCGGATATAGATCTTCATAATTTATTTTAAGATGCAGAAAATATGAGCGATGAACAGTTCCCTCCGAATCCAAATGAATTCGACATTACATTTCTTATTTTCTGATTATTCAATACCTGGGTAACCGGTTGAAAAGGCAATTCTTTCATTGCCGTCTGTAAACGCAGATTGGGGAATATGACGCCATGCTGAATGGTGAGGACAGAATAAACAGCTTCAATTGCGCCGCTCGCACCCAGGGTATGTCCGGTGTATGATTTGGTAGAACTCATTTTAGGAAAGGATCCGTCAAATAATATACGAATAGCTGTTCCTTCGGCAATATCATTGTTCTGAGTTCCGGTGCCATGCAGATTGATATAATCAATTTCTTTTGGATGAATTCCGGCCAACTCCAGGGCTCCTTTCATTGCAAGTAATGAACCTGTTCCTTCCGGTGATGACGCTGTTTGATGAAAAGCATCATTGGCATTTGCGTATCCCCTGATGATTACCGACGATTTCTTTCCAAGTTGTTTCAATCCGGTCTCCGAGGCCAGCAAAAGATAGGCAGCACCTTCTCCAAGATTGAGGCCACGTCGATTTTCGTCGAATGGTTTACATAATTCTTTGTCTAGTATTAAGAGCGTATTGAAGCCGTTCAATGTAAATCTGGTGAGTGCATCTGCACCCCCAACCAGCGCAAAGTCAAGTAACCCGGCCCGTATCATTCGTGCTCCGGTAAAAATAGCATTTGCAGATGAGGAGCAGGCTGTACTGACCGTACTCACAAAATGCCGTAACCCCAGGTGATTTGCTACCAGTTCAGTGATGGCACCACATTCATGGTGCACCACATCGATGAGTTTACCTGCAGCCTTGTCTTTCGAAAATTCTTTGAAGAAATTTTCCGTTTTATCCATTCCTCCGACTGTATTAGCAGAGATAAACCCTGTGCGTGAATCAAAACTTTTTTCCCATCCCGCATCCAGCAACGCTTCATAGGCAGCGACACAGCTGAGTAGTGCGGTGCGTGGTAGATTAGCTGGCATACCACAGGCCGAAGCAAGGTCTTCATTTGAGAATTTTACTTCACCTACCGGAAGTTCTCCCTTATGAACAGACTGCAGCCATTTCATTTCACCGATACCGGCTTTTTGAGTACTGAGGGACTGAAGATTTGCAAGTAGTCCATTACCGATTGCGGAAACAATGCCCATACCGGCGATAAATGAGTGATTACTCATGTGGACACCTTTTCTGTGCTGTTCGCTGTAATATAACTGGCGATCGTTCTGATTGACTGAAAAACTGTGGGGCCGTCTTCAGCGTTGGATAATTTAATATTGTATTCCTGTTGTAATAAAACGATCAATTCAAGTGCATCAATAGAATCCAGTCCCAATCCTTCAACAAAAAGCGGTTGGTCGTCTCCAATATCTGCAGGTTTCAAATCCTTCAAATTTAATCTCTCAATAACCTGCTCCTTCAGCTTATACATTAATTTATCCATAGTCCATCTGGTTCAGTTTATTCAAATTATCTGCGTTAAATATCAATGTATTTTCCTGATTGTTCAATTCCGACAGAAAAAGTACTGCACGATAATCTTCCTCGAAATAGTCTACCCATCCGCAAATGCAGTTTTTGATTAGATTGTTTTCAAATAAATTCATTACATATTCAGCCATAAAATTACCATCGAAGTCCTTAAATACAAAAAATGCATTTTCTCCTTTGAAATGATAACGAATGGAGATTTCTCCTATAACAATATTTGGTAAGGTATAGACAAATAGTGAAGGACTGGCTCCGGCCTGAATAGTTTTAGCGTATTTAACATCCACATCGAGACTTCCATGGGAATTGCTGAGTATGAGTCCTGTTTCGTTGTCCTTATATTTTTTTTCATGCTGCGTACCATGGAGCAGAACCCCGGCAGCCAGAATCCCCAGCTTGCAGAGGTTATCCATTTTATAGAATTTGGGATAATGAATTTCAAGATGTGAATAAACAATATCAAGAAAAGATCCAGCTGTTCCCGGGTGTTCAAAAATGATCTGCCCGTCTTTAATAATTTTGTTTTTGGTAATCAGACAATGAGTCGATATTACAGGAATGCCTTCCAATGTGGATTCATTTTTAAAGAGATTTAGAAAGCAGACCGTCTCTGAAAGTAATCATGGAGGCTAAACGATGCAACCAGGTTTTATGATTTTTTACATAAGGATTTGTGAGATCCCAAACATAACCGGCCAACACTGAACATATCTGACTTTTGATAAGCGCATCCTGATCGTTCGCAAAGAAAATAGTATCAAGCGTACCTTCGTACCAGGCCATCACATAGGATCGAAAAGTATCTACTCCCTGCATCATAATTTTCATATATTCATTTTCCCAGTCTATCTCACGTCCATTTAGTTTCTCAACCACGAGTTTACCTGCGATCTGGCTGGAAACGGTTGCCAGCGTAACACCTGAAGAGAATACCGGATCCAGAAATTCGGTAACATTTCCGGTGAGTACAAAACCTTCACCGAAAAACCGGTCTGTGGTAGAAGACCAGGATTCAAGAACCCTCGGCTCAAATAATAGTTCAACATCTTTAAATCTTTCTTTCAGATAAGGTTCTGCAGCAATCATACTCCTGAATTGTTCTTCTGTATTGCCGGAAAAATGATCGAAAAAAGAAGGATCGCCAACATATCCTACAGAAGTGACTCCGGTTGCGAACGGTATGATCCAGATCCAAATTCCTGGCTTATGTACAACAATGGTGATGCGATTTGGCTCATCCGACATTTCTCTGAGACGATCGACTGTATGACTGAATAGTGCTTTACGCGGAGGAAGATTGGATGGTTTATCCAGATTGAATAGTTTTGGAATTACTCTGCCGTATCCACTTCCGTCAATGATGAATCTTGCTTTGATTGTTGATGAGTTTCCATTTTTATCTACTACAGTGGTGATGGATTCGGAGCCCTGGAATTCAATGCCTGTCACTGTTGTTTCATAATCGACGGGAACCCCCATTTTCTCAACAGTGTCGGCAAGTGTTTTGTCAAAATCAGCGCGGGTAACCTGCCATGTCCATTCCCATCCTTTGGTAAATTGATCGGCAAACCGATAGTCGCAGGTTTTTCCATCTTTAACAAATTTGGCACCACCTTTTTCCTGAAATTTTTGCTCTTTGACAGCGTCCAGAAATCCGGCTTCATCCAGAGCCTCCATACAACGTGGTAAAAGACTTTCGCCAATTACAAATCGCGGGAATTTCATTTTTTCTACTATCCTTACTTTATAACCCGCTTTATTTACAATGGAAGCGGCGACTGTGCCCGCAGGACCCGCTCCGATTACAAGCACATCTGTTGTTTGGATCGACATAATTTCGAATTATCAGTGGTTTAGTTTCCTCTTTTTACATTTCAGAAGTGTGTGACTAAGGCCAATATCGTCAATTCTTTCTTCAACAACAAAACCGGATTCCTTAATGCATCGCAGAAAGACTCCTGAATGATACATCTGACTATTTCCATTGGCCATTGCCGTAAAATAAATAGAAGTCTGCTGCAAACAAAAGGCTGCGGCTTCAAATCTTTGAGTGTCCCAGAACGCTTCCAGAATCAGTACATACTGATCTGTTGAAACTGCATCGTAGCAACGTTTTAAAATGGAGATGATTTCCGCCTCCGAGAAACAATCCAGAAACTGACTCATCCAGATCGCGTCGTATCCCTTGGGGAAAATTATATTTTCATCCAGCAGATTGGCAGGATAAAACGAAATTCTTTCACTGAGGCCTGCCTGTTTTACTTTTTCTCTCGCAACGTCCAGTTGCCCGGGTAAATCCATTATCGTAATCTCAATATCTTTGACAAATCTGGCGCTCGCGATCGCCCATTTACCAGTATTACCACCTATATCCAAAATCTTTCTGATACTTCCATCATAAACCTTCGACAAAGCAGATGGGAAAGCCATGTCCGAAAAAAAATGATCGAATGCAAACCAGCTTTTTTGAACGTTTGGAGGAAGTGAAGATAGCCCTTCATAAATCGTGTCCCATTCACCAAATTCTTTTAGTCCGGCGGGTTTACCCGTCTCAATACTTTTGTCCAGGTCGAATAATCCTTTGTAACAGATGTCATGAACAAAATTCATGTTTACATTCGTAAGAGGATCATTGCAGATATAAGTCCCTGTTTTTGTAATGGTATATTTTTCGTCATTCAAAATCACCAGACCAATACCCAATGCTGATTCCAGCAAAACTCGTAATCCATATACTGGCAGGCCAGCCTCACTCCGAATCTCATCCAACGTAAGACCCGCGCTACCTTTTTCCAGCAATATTCTTAATATGCCGGCATTACGAAGCACACGGGCAACCTGGAAAACTACTGGTCCGAATGCAATCCATTGTGCAAGTCCTTTTGCCTCCAGCGCAGTTTTATTGTCTTTCTTGAAAAATCTCATTCATTTTCTATTTATAAAAATGTTATTCTGAGAGTTATGGGTTATGAATAATGAATTTTAGGTCATAAACATTATTTTAATTATGTCATTCATAACTCATAACTCATAACTCATA
>DATHPV010000364.1:0-3240 GCA_035483495.1 Puia sp. | reverse complement strand
GAAATAAGGCATGTCTTTGATCAGCGCGTGTGTTTCCCTGTCGTATAAAGTTACTGACCAGTACAATTTCACAGGCACATTCGCCGGCAGATGAAGTTGATACAATGTAGCACCATCAAATGGTTTTCCATTTGCATCCTGAATGGTCATCAGGTAATACTGACCCACACCCAGATGTTTTGCGCTGAAATATGCAATTGAATAGGCAGCTGCTCTTTCATCTACGGGATAAACGGATGTGTCCACATAGTTCGACATGATTGCTTTGGTGAATTCGGGAAAAGCCGGGAGCGCCCAGTGTGTTCCTTCATAAAATGGCGGATTGTATACGGACTGATATTTTTGATCTATCCATTCATGCGCATCTTTTATGGCGGCTTCCAGAATTTCTTTTGTTCGGGCATCGGGACTAAATGGTTTCCCTTTTTCAATACCGATTGTCTTCAACTGATCGATCATTACGCGGTCCCGTTCCAGCCAGGGTTCTCTCTGAACAAAATCATTGAGCGTTTCAAAAAAATGTATGTCGTAAGGAATCGTGTTGCTGAAAGGAGTCTGCAACAAATCCACAAAAACAGTTTGTGGCGGACTACCAGCTGACGTATATGGATAAATTTTTACTTTCTTTCCGTAATCGATCGCTCTTTTCAAATCTGAAGCACTGCCATCTGTAAGATTGGATCGCAGAATAACGAAACCCGTGTAGGTGGACGATGGCATCGGAATATACCCAACAGGAATTTTGTTTTTATAAGCTGGTGGGAGTAATAGATATTTAGCTCCCTTGCCTTTGTCAACACCTGCGGGCCCTACGTCTTCAATGGCCGTCTGCCATCCGTCGTCCACAGATCCGGTAATGGAAGAAGAGCCTTCAGCCGCAGGTATTTCCAGCACAACCGGACCTTTTCTGGTATCATATAATGGATTGAAATAAATCACATCCGGATTGGGTGTGAGTGTCTGGTTTTTTGAATTGATCAGGCCCGACCAATAGAGCACCTGATTGTATTCTCCCTTTACAGGTTGAATACTTTGATACATCAATTCCGAATTCACGGCGGGCATTCCCCAGATAACAGCCTCCACGGCGCGGTTATATATTAACTTCTCCTGCGCATTAGCGGCATTAAAAGTTTGTACTTTATTGGTTGAAACAGAATCGGGAAAGGGAACTGTTTTGTCGGAGACCGGCTGGCTGCAGGAAATCAATTGCAACAGCAGGATAACGATAAATAGGACTTTCATATTTTTTTCATTTGATAAAGTACTGTAAAGTTAATTATAGTTGAATGCCGAACTTCATGAAATGCTGAAATTCAATTCAGAAATAAACCGAAAAAGTATACGCCAGCTTCTCCGGAAAAATATCAGCGATAAAATTTAAAAATTTAATGCTGGTTCGCTGCGTAAATAATTTTTCCTTCACGGATGGTATAACGGATATTGGAAAAAGCTGAACTGTCCGATGCAGGATCTGCATTTAAAACAACCAGGTCGGCGTCAAAACCTTTTGCAATGCGACCGCTGCGGTTTGCATAACCGAAACGCTGCGCGGGATTGGTAGTGAGCGAAGCGAGTATCTGCTGATAATTCAAACCTGCGCGGAACATCCACAGAAATTCTTCTGAAGTATTAAACTGTTGTATGTATCCCACGTCGGTGCCGAAAATTACCTGTCCTCCTTCGCGGGAGAAAATACCCAGCTGATCCGAAGCCATCTTCATCCACTTTTCAATATCTGCCGCTGATGCGTTGCCCTTTTTTGATTCTATATCCCAAAGTGTGAGTGTTGGCGTGAGTGCCATATGTGCAGCGGTGATACGACGAATAAATTCGGGTGTCCAGGGCCCAGCCATCGGCGTAGTATGGGCCAAAATATCTACCCCAGACTGCAGGGCTACTTCCAAACCCTGATTATTTGAAACGTGTGCAAACACAGGTTTGCCCGCACGATGCGCATCCGCGACAATCAGCTTCGCCAGATCAACGGGCATGGTGAGTATATCATTTGTCTCAATAGAATTCGCAAATATTTTAATGCCATCGGCGCCATCGTGAATCTGCTGTCGCACCCGTTCATTCGCCTGATCATCGGATTCCACTTCAGGAATATGCAGATGATTCTCTTCGAGAAATGCCTTAACATAAACCGGCGTTCCGTTCTTTATCCAAAAAGGTTCACCAACGGTGAGTATCCTTGGCCCATTCACTTCTCCACTGGCTATTCGCTGCCGAATGAGATTTGTGTTGCTGAGTATGGATGCAATATCAAACACAGTGGTGAATCCCCACTGCGTGAGCATTTGCTGAAGCTGTGTCGTGATCACGGCAGAAGAAACATTCTCTGCGTGAAGAAGAGAGGGTAAAAGAATATGCACATGACTGTTCCAGAAACCGGCCGTTACAACCAGACCTTTACAATCGATCACCGAATCGCCGACCGGAATCTTAACCTGATCAACAGGACCGACTGATATAATCTGCCCGTTGTGTATAAGGATTGTCCCTTTTTCGATTGGAGGCTCAGATGGTGAAAGATAAATCTTCGCACCGACCAGGGCCAGATCGCCTGCAAAACATTGTTGGGATGAAAATAAAATAAGTATCAAAATAATTTTGATCCTGTATGTCGCCGATTTTTTTTCTATCCTTTTCATAGAAATAACCAAATCACAAAAATACGGCGATTAGGTAACTTGTCCTGCTCATTGAGCGGATGAATAAACCGGGATGGAATAAGAAAGAAATCCCTACATTTAGTAAAACGCGCAGGCTAAATGTAATCAGCATATGTCAGTTATTAATAGCATTTTTAAAGAAATTAAAACCATATTCCGGACGGCAGCTTATTTCGCAACTGTATTTTTATTAATGATGGTAATGAAAAAGTTATACCTGAGGGACTATAACATAGAATTCACCGGTATTTCTCAGGCGCTTATCGGAGCGCTGGTTTTATCCAAAGTAGTTCTCCTGATGGGTTTGATTTCATTTGGTCCCTGGTTAAGGAATCAGCCATCGATCGTCGATATCTGTTTGCGAACGCTGCTCTACACGCTGGGAGTCTGGATAGTCATTATTCTGGAGAAATTGTTCGAGCGCCGTCACGATGCAGGTGGAATAACTGATTCCATTTCTTTTTTATTCAGTCATCGCGACATTTATCACGTCTGGGCTACGACCATCGGCAGTGGGTTATCGATCTTTATATATAATGCTTTTTCTGTGGTTCAGAGGTTA
>DATHPV010000363.1:0-3150 GCA_035483495.1 Puia sp. | reverse complement strand
AACTGCTGATTGGCATTTCTCAATAAGACGCCGGGCAGCAATTGTGATTCGCACAATATCTGGAAGCCATTACAAACACCGAGCACCATGCCACCCTTGTCGGCAAATCTTACCAGCGGTTGCATGAGCGGACTAAACCTGGCGATGGCACCACAACGTAGATAATCTCCATAAGAAAACCCTCCGGGAAGTACGATACAATCTTCAGTAGAAAACATAGAGAGGTCGGTATCCTTATGCCATAACATAATCACTTCATAGCCCAGTTCGTTTTGAAGGGCGTATTGCATGTCCCTGTCGCAATTTGAACCTGGAAAAACAATTACGCCAAATTTCATGTGTGGAGATTGAGATGCAAAGATAATCCTTTTGGGTTATGGGTTATAGGTTATGGGTTATGGTATGTCCAAACGCCATAACTCATAACCCATAACTCATAATCGATAAATACGCTTCAAAGTAAATAGTTTATGATGACCGCCATGCTAAAACAAAGCCAGTGAAGCACTCCTGCTAAAAGCTTGTTCTGGGAATAATAATATGCAGCTGAGTGAAATACTGCAAAAGGCATAGCTGTTACAATCCAGTTTTCGTAAGAGCCAGCTTTGTTAATAATAATCACGATTACACCCGTGACCAGAAAAGCCAGCAAAAGACTCCAGCTTTTCCTCACATGAATCAACATTTTATTCAGGTTATTCTGGACGAAAATTCCACCTATTATAAATGGAAATACAAGCAGGGTTACAGCTACAACAATCCAGACAGAAGTTGGAAATGCAGGAAAAGTAAAACTTATATGTGGAACCAGATTCTTCCACTGAAGCTGGTGTGTAAAATACAGTATCAGAACGAGAAAATAGTAAGGAGAAGTAAACCCTATAAACCCTACAAACCATTCCTGAATTCTAAAAGGGCGCATAATGAGCAATGCAAAAAATAACAATAATAAAAATGCTATGGCAGGAATATAAAGCAGTGTGGCAAAACCCAAAAAAACACCAATATTGAAAATTGAACTGATGGGCGAGGGACTGTTATAAAGTGCAACCATCCGGTACCAGCACCAGATCAGGATTGAATTTACCAGGAGGGGAGCTGAAAAATGGCCCCAGTCGGGTAACAGAGACGTTATCAATATATAACACATGCCCGGGAGATAATTTGCCCTGGGTAACATCTTATGGTAGTTGCAAATGCTATTGAGCAGTGTTGCCTGCGCAAATAATATGATAAAACTCAATATTGAATAAGGCAGCGCAGCGTGACCAAACAAAGAGTTGAGTACGTTGAGTATAAGACGGTAGAGGTAATTATCCTCTGAATGAAGTACTGGCGGAAAAGGGTGCAGGAAAAGAGAAAACTTTAACACCAAAGCGTAAACGAAAAGTATTAAAGCATTGGTTGATGCTTTTTGTTTGAAAATGCCAATCACCTGGGGGGTTTTAAAAATCTATTTTTGCAAAGCAAAGATAATTCCGGAACTGGCAAGGTATTAAAATTTGATTACTGGCAATCTGTTTTCCGTCCCTTGGCATAAATGTAAATCCCTTATCCAGATTATGAAATGTTGGAAGTCTGGTTAGTTTGCCGTCCGGGGAAATACTTTGATCCATCAACAGAAGGGCCCTTTTATCAAATTGATTATATAAGAAATGTAATTCTCCGCCGGTATTCATAGTTTGATAAGAGATGAGGGATGATCCTTCGTCGTCAAACTGGCTTTTCGGAACAATATTACTCCATTCCAAATTACTGTTCTTGTCAAAGGAGAGGACCATAATATTTTCCGCGTTGTACCTGTTAGCTGAACCCATTCCGTAATATCGGTTATAAGGTGAATATGGATTGTAATATGGAGAATAATAGTCAACGGGATTCATGGGTCCGTACAAATAATCCGATCGGTTAAATGCAGATCCGCGGGATGTGGTAAATTCCGACTCGCTTATAAGAAGGTATCCGCCATCTTTTTTTGTCACGATCGTTTTGACAAAAAAATCGTTGAACGCAGACTTCATATTTGATTCGGAACTTTTGGCCAGATTTCGTAAATCTTCATTGAAAATAGTTACGGATTCCTTCAACTTTAAATCTGATGCCTTGTCCCAGATTACAGTATAAACACCTTCGATATTTCCCTTTCTTTGAGTATAATAAAATGCAGAAAGCACATATCGTTGGTTATAATTGTCAACCTTCAGTTTTAATTCATCCAAAATATGGTCATTGGCCCCAACATCCCTAATGGCAAAAGTATCCGACTGAGGGCCCTTCATCACGAAAGACACATGAGTCAGGTATTCACCACTTCCAGTTCTGGCAAACCGTGTAAATACCAATTGACCCTGATTGTCCAGTTCAAAGTTTGTGAATAGGTCGGCATGGTCCTGAATAGTCATAGTGATTCTATGGCGATCCTGAAGGTGGAGATTTACATCATAGAGGAATGACGTAAATGTGAAAGATTTTGGGTTTTTGGTATTGATCTTCAATGCCATCAGCCATTGTCGGTCTTCGCTTGTAATATTGGTATAAATTTTACCACTATTATTCGAGCCATTAACCTGAGTGGTGTCCAATTCCACCTGTTCTCCAACCAATTTGGCGTCTCCATCCATTTTGTAGGCAGTCAGATGTACAATATTCTTCTTCTGATATTCGCATATCATGTAAAAGAAGTCAGGATAATGCACAAATTCAATATTTGTGTACCTGTCCGGCAGAAAGGTGAGATTGACCCTTTGAATCAATTTCATATCGGGACTATAGACCGAGACGGCGTTTGAGTTGCGATTATTCTTGAAAACCAAAATATTCCCGGAAACCCGGCCAATAATTTCAAAGGCCGTTTTGTGGATATCGTCTTCTTCCGGTTCGGAATAAACGATATGTTGGGCCTGCATAACGAGTGGTAGAAATAACAGCAGACCAAGTATTCTTAAATTCATAAAATACAACTTATAGGGATTGGTATAAAAGACAAGTTACTCAAAACTCCTGTTCGAATCTGTTAATTTCATCCTATTCCCTATATCTTTGTGCGGATTGCTTATTCGAAAATACCGTTGTTTGCCATATAAAAATTCCGGACCGTTTCGAAACCAATTTAACATGCACAGTAGTGAGCAAACAAATTGACAAGGTTAC
>DATHPV010000362.1:0-14212 GCA_035483495.1 Puia sp. | reverse complement strand
AAGATTTGGAAAGAGAAATTTATGGAAGGGTTCCAAAAAATGTTCCCAAAGTAATATGGTCTGTTAAGATTACAGATCGTGAATTTGTGGGCCGCACATTTGTGATTGCCAAACAAATTGTTGGGCATGTTGACAATAGCGAATATCCACTCATCCATGTTGACATCAATATGATACTGGTACTGCCGGCGAATGTAAAAGGTCCGGTTCCCGTGCTGATGATGTTTGGACGTCCATCTTTTCCTGCACCCGCGCAACCATCGACGGACGATATGGAAAAAATCAATTCTGCACTAAAGGATTTGCTCACCAGAGAACATCCTGAATTAAAAATTATTTTTGATCAATATCCTGCTTACGACCCCCTTACCAGAGCCAGTTATCCATCACCATTTGGGCCTCCGCCTCCCGGAGATCCTTCACCAACACAACAATTACTGGAAGCAGGGTGGGGATATGCCACCATAGATCCCACAACTATTCAGGCTGATAACGGTGCAGGATTAACCCGGGGTATTATTGGTTTGGTGAATAAAGGTCAGCCCAGAAAACCTGATGATTGGGGAGCATTGCGTGCCTGGGCGTGGGGCGCTGCCCGGGGACTTGACTATCTCGAAAAAGATTCGTCAGTGGATTCCAAACGTGTTGGCATTGAAGGTGTATCCCGTTATGGCAAGGCTGCATTGGTGACACTTGCTTTTGAAAAAAGATTTGCGGTTGGATTGATAGGATCCTCGGGCAAAGGTGGTGCAACTTTACACCGGCGGGTATTTGGAGAAGCAGTGGAAAGTTTAACAGGCGGAGAATATTACTGGATGGCAGGTAATTATATGAAGTATGGTGCGTCGGAATCTGTGTTTGGATCCAAATCAGGATGCGACCTGACTGTAGATTCCCATGATCTGATTGCTCTTTGTGCGCCTCGTTTTGCATTTGTGAGTTATGGAATTCCTGAAAAAGGAGACGCGAAATGGCTTGATCACCAGGGAAGTTATATGGCTGTTATCGCAGCGGGCCCGGTTTACAAGTTGTTGGGTGCAAAAGATATTGGCGTTTCAAATAATTATTTAACTGAAAAAATGCCGGCTGTTAATACGGGTTTGCTCGATGGAGAGCTTGCCTGGAGACAGCATGACGGCGGGCATACTGATGCTCCGAATTTTAAATATTTTATACCCTGGGCGAACCGATTAATGAAGTACGAAAGAGTGCCGTTGCAATTTTGATTTGTCTTCAATATGAATTTTCTTCCTTAACGAAATATAAATTCATTCGCAACTTCGATTTCTTCACTACTGATCGTATGGCCCATGCCCTTATAAAAAACCAGTTTTACATTGGCATTCATACCACTCAGCAATTTGGATGAACTGCTGACTCTTTCTGCCGGGACATGAGGATCAGGATCGCTGCTTGCGAGCAATATTCTGGTGCCGGAAAAATTTCCTTTATAATTTTCGGGATATATATGATCGCCGATTAAGCCTCCCGTAAAAGCAACAATACCTCCATATTTATCCGCATGCCTGCTCGTAAATTCAAGTGTGAGACAGGCACCCTGTGAAAATCCGAGGAAATAAATATATTCGTTTTCAATGCCTTTTGAATTCAAATCCTCCGTGATTTCTTTGAGAAGATTCAACGCAGAAGAAAGCCATGGTTCATTTAAAGAAGGAGGTGAGAGGAATGAATGGGGATACCAGCTATTGGCATTTGCTTCGGGTGCAATCAATGCAAATCCGGATAAATTCAATTCCTCTGCGAGGCCAAGAATATCGTCTGCATCCGCACCACGACCATGCAACATGATCAACACTTTTTGTGCGATATCGAGGCTTACTCCCGCAGCGACGAATTCTTTTTTATGCATTTAATTCAGGATTGATCCAATACAGGAAGCTTCTTTTCCAGAAAATTCCTTTCTGCTTCATATTGTTCTGGCAGTTTCAGGTGTGTGCCCAATTCACTTAACGGCTCATCAACAGTGAAGCCCGGATTGTCCGTCGCAATTTCAAACAGCACACCTCCCGGCTCACGAAAATAAACTGAGTAGAAATAATTTCTGTCAATTTGTTGCGTGATACTCAATCCATGTTTCTGTATCTTATCATGGAAATGCATTTGCGTTTCCCGGTTTTTTACTCTGAATGCAACATGATGATTGGTTCCTCCGGCAACAAATCCGGGTTTTTCATCCGGCGATTCGATCAGATCTACAAAGGCTGCCGATTCAACTGAATCTGATATATAACGATAAGAATTTCCATCCTGCTTCACGAGGCGGTATCCCAATAAATCTGTCAGAACAAGTGCAGTGGGATTAATATCTCTAAGTAAAAGACTTACACTGTGAAAACCTTTGACAGCATTTTCTTCGTTTACTTCTTTTGATCGCCATGACCGCCTTGTATCCGGATGCGAAGGTGCTGTCAATTTCAATTTTAATCCGTCCGGATCCCAGAAGATCAACGACGGTTCATCAAATTTCTCATCGGGCAGTTCATGTCTGATATTCATTTTGTGAAAACGGTCAGCCCAGAAATCAAAACTTCCGGGTGGAATAGAGAATCCGATTTCCGTTGCCATTCCTGTTCCAGGTTTTCCTGGTTGCACATTTCCCCAGGGGAAAAAGGTAAGAATGGTTCCCGGATCACCTTTTTCATTACCATAGTAAAAATGGTAAGTCTCGGGGTCATCAAAATTTACAGTTTTCTTTACAAGTCTCAACCCGACGGCCTTCGTATAGAAATCATAATTGCGTTGTGCATTTCCGGCAATAGCCGTAACATGATGCAGTCCTAAAATTCTTTCTTCCATAATATTTTACGCAAATTAGTGACAGATATCCCTTGTCAAGTTATACATTCACGTTGAAAAAAATATCAATTGCTGCGATTGTTTTTAATACCTGTGGTTTTTATTTTCTTCCTGCCGTTAAAACCGGAAGAAGATTATTGCAACCTGAAAAATTTCGCATTTAAGGGAGGAGAGAAGGCAACTTATAAAATATTTTATACACTGGCAGGCATGTATGTGGAAGCGGGCGAAGTTGTTTTTTCATGTGCTCTGGAAAAACTGAACAACATACCGGTTTACCACTTCGTAGCAACCGGACGAACACTTCCTTTTTACGATCATTTTTATAAAGTACGCGATAGGTATGAGTCATTCACCGACACAGAATCTTTAAGGCCCTATCAATTCATGAGGGATGTGAAAGAAGGCGGAACTGCCAAATATGAGAATATCCGTTTTAATCAGTCTTCCCATTCGGCTATAACAGATAAGGGGGTTTATAAAGTAAGTTCCTGTATACAGGATGTTCTCAGTGCCATGTATTATTTACGAAACATAGATTTCACCAATATTAAATTTGGAGATAAGATTCCCTTTACCATGTTTCTGGACAATCAGATTTACCCATCTTATATCCGTTATCTGGGCAAAGAAATCGTCAAAACAAAATATGGCAGGTTTCACACCATCAAATTCAAACCACTTCTAATTAAAGGGACTCTTTTTTCGGAAGGTGAGAAAATGACTGTTTGGGTAAGTGACGATTCAGATCACCTTCCCCTCAGAGTAGAAAGTGCAATTGTAGTTGGTTCAGTAAAAGCTGATATGATGGAATTTCAGAATCTACGTTCGCCACTTTCTTCACAAATACACTGAAAAGGCGAAATTTCCGGCGCATTTTTCCTCCCGTTTATCGCTCAAAACTGCTCATTCACCGAAGAGTTTTTTAATAACAGGCTCTTTTTTGCAATTTGAAGAGTTAAATCCAGACCATGAAAACGATTATGCGATGCCTTGAATGCCGGTTGCCCATATCCTGGGGCGTACATGAATTTTCACAAAGTATATATGGGCATTCTCTCTGTATGAGGGATCAGTTTCTGCTTGAAGAATCTGGTGCTTCTGCCCATATAATTGATTTATATCTCGCGCTGAAACAAAGAAATTTCCCGTTTGTACTGGAATATTTTGACGGTTATAAACAGGTGGACCTGGCCTTGCCCGGTAAGCTGTATATTGAAATCAATGGATCTTATTACCCGGAGAGATTCAGTGTCATGCCTGATCTCACGAGTTATATTTATTCTCCTGAAAAAAATATTCCAACCATCATTATTCCGGATTCATCACTCGAAAATAAAAGAAGTTTTTTCCGTACTGTGGAAGAATTGTCTAAAGCCTGCAGAGTTATTCTGGGGAATTATTCAATGTCGCCATCCACACTTGCTGTTCAACATGTACAGCTTCAATAAATCCCTTACTATGAAAAAATTGGAATATAACGACGACATTGGCATGCTTTTCTCAACCGGAAAAGACTGGCACGTAGATATCTGGCTTCCAGAGGATGCACAGATTGTTGAAATACACCTGAGAGTATATAGTTTTTCTTTTCCGGATTTCATTTACAATATCAATTGGAATCATATACGGTCTAATGGTAATCGTTTGCAGATTCCCATTGACGCAGCCAGGATCGGCCATTCTAAGCCTGATGAAGTAGTAAGACTGGCTTTTGATATCACTTATTATTCCGATGCTTCGGAAACAACCCGATAGAATATTCAATTTCTCACGCAAGATGGCCATTTAGCAGTATATTGAACGTCTTTTCATTTTTAATGCTACAATGGAAAAAATATCTGAAAGGATTATTGCATTTAATCGCACCCGTTTGCCTGAAATGGTGAAACTTAAATATGAGTTTATGAAGGAGAACCTGTTTCGGTTTTACAGGGGAACCAATCACATATTTTATGAAGATTTGTCGCAGGCGGTTGATTTCCCGGAATCTCCGGCTTCATGGATATGTGGCGATTTGCACCTGGAAAATTTCGGAACTTATAAAAGTGATAACCGCCAGGTTTATTTTGACCTGAATGATTTTGATGAAGCCATACTTGCACCGTCACTATGGGAAATCGTCCGGATGACTACCAGTATATTCATCGCTTTTGATATCCTTAAAATTGAAGAAAAGAAAGCACTTCGGATGGCCCGGCTATTCCTGAAAACAATAGGTGAGAAATTTGCGGAAGATAAAGCGAGTTATATTGAACGTAATACGGCGAAGGGAATAGTTTGCGAGTTTCTGACATCGGTTAACAAGAGAAAACAAAAGGATATATTATCAAGAAAAACTACTGTTAAGAAAAACAAACTTCAAATTCTGCTGGACGACCCGAAACATCTCAAACTGGATAAAAAATTAAAAAAAGAATTAGGCGAACACATCAAACTATGGTTGAAAACCGATGAGGATAGTCCGTATAATTACAAAGTGCTGGATGCCGTATTTCGTTTGGCCGGAACAGGTAGTATTGGTGTAAAAAGGTATGCCGTTTTATTAAAGTCTTCCAACGAAACCGGCGAAAAATATCTGCTGGTAGACATGAAGCAATCAGTCCCTTCTTCTCTGCTGCCCTATGTGCCTTTCAAACAGCCAGATTGGAAAAGCGAGGCAGACAGGATCGTTACGATTCAGCAAAGAATGCAAAACCGTGCGCCTGCACTGCTGAGTACTTCGAAGTTTAACGGAGATGATTACGTTATTCAGGAAATGCAGCCAACTAAAGACAGCATCAACTTTAAATTGATCAAGAAAGAATACCGTAATATTTACCAGGTAATAGATGATATGGCAATGCTGACTGCCTCTTCGCAGATCCGAAGCTCGGGCAGGCAGGGATCTGCCAATGCAGATGAGCTGATGAAACTTGGGCTCAATTTGGAATGGCAGGAAAAATTACTTCAGTATGCCATCGGCTACTCCCACACCGTTCGAACAGACTACATGAATTTTTTAAAAGATTACCCGGAATTAACTAAGGGTTACAAATAGACTGATAAATTGGGTATTTTCTACCCCATCTTAATTGAGTAAGTCCTTGACCGACTTATATAACTCGTCTTTTGTAAAAGGTTTGTTTAGAAATATATCAGCTCCGTTTTCTATGGCTAAGTCCTTAACGGCTCCTGCAAATCCTGAAATCATAATTATTTTAATATTCGGGTAATTCTTTTTCATTTCAGGAATGAAATCAATCCCAAATCCGTCAGGTAGTTTATTGTCCAATATGATAACAGAGGGATGCTCAGACTTCAAATAAGAAGTTGCTGAAGAAATACTTTTTACATGATCCAGTTGAATATCCTTTCCCGTAAGCAAAATATTCAGAAGAAGACACATATCAGCTTCGTCTTCTACGATTAGTATTTTTTTCATGTTAGAATTTATTAGGTGAATTAAGACAATATTCATGCCATCCACCTGAAGAAGTTGATTTAAATACTGAATTCGAACTTCAACATTTCTTCAGAATATTCGTTCAATTTTGAAAGAATATCGATGGTATATTTGCGCCCTGAAATGAATTAATCAACCATGTTCTTTAAACGAATTCTAATTGTATGTTTTCTCTTTTTTACTCTACGCGCATCTTCACAATCACAAGACAATGAGGTAAAAACTATAGAAATTACTGGTATTATCACAGATTCAGTTTCAAAATTACCGATTGAATACTCAACCATCAGTCTTTTCGAAGAGGGGATTGAAAAACCTGTAAGCGGATCAGTCAGCAATGGGCAGGGCAAATTCAAATTGAATGTAAATAAATCAGGATATTATGATATCCTCATCGAGTCAATTGGATATATTTCATATCCTGTCCATCACATCGATGTTGATAAAGGAAGTGTTAAAAACCTGGGTAAAATTCTTCTTGTTAAAAAAATTACCAGTCTGCAGGCAGTAACTGTTACCCAGTCACAAAAGCTGATTGAGAACAAAATTGACAAAATGGTTTTCAATGCTGAAAAAGACCTCACTTCTCAGGGAGGAGTAGCAACTGATATTTTGAAAAAAATACCACAGGTGGCTGTAGATGTGGATGGAAACGTGGAGCTTGCCGGAAGCACGAGTATCCGGTTCCTGATCGACGGCAAACCTTCGACGGCATTTGGCAGTAATATCACGGATGTATTACAATCCATTCCTGCCAGTCAGATCAAATCTGTGGAAGTCATTACAAATCCGGGTGCCAAATATGATGCAGAGGGGCTGGGTGGAATAAATAATATTATACTCAAACACAGCATGGTAAAAGGTATAAACGGAAATCTTTCCCTTACTGTCGCCAGCCGGAACGAAAATGCTTCTGTCAATATCAATGCGAGAAACGGAAATATTGGTGTGAACTTATACGTAAACGGGAACTTCCGGGTTCCTGTTACAACACAAACGATATCTGATCGTCTTTCTCAGGACACGTTATCAAAATCAAATGTAAATTTTGAACAGGACGGAAGTAGTAAGTTCCAGCGTTTTGGCATTGAAAGTGGATTCAGTGTTGACTATACTCCGTGGAAAAAAAACAATTTTAATTTTTCTTTCAGCACCAATTCATTTGGCTCCAATAGCGACGGGTATTTAAATCAAATCCAGACTACCTCCGACTATAGCGGAAATCCCATTAATGAATTACTTACATTGAGCCAGACACAGAATTCATTTAGAATTCGCGAAAACAATGCAAGTCTGGACTATAAAAAAACATTTGACCGGGAAGATCAGGAGCTTGATATTGGTATTCATTCTTCATTCGGAAACAATCATTATAGTTCTGTGAATAATCAGTCAACCGTGCCAGGCGATTCCCTTTTTTATGGTACAAATAATGACAACCCCGGGAAAGAAGTAGAAACTGAATTTATTATAGACTATACACAGCCATTGGGGAAAAAGATGATTTGGGGTAGTGGAGGAAAAATGAATTTTCGTGATATTCACAGCACTTCAAATGTGTTAAGTCTTCAACCAGATTCAGGATTATATCTTTATGATTCAACACTTTCCAATATTCTGCACTATCAGCAGGCTGTTTACGCATTGTATACAGAACTAAGCTTTCCGGTGGCCAGGTGGTTTGACGCAAAAATGGGCTTACGCTATGAGCGGACAGAAATAAACACTTATTTTTCGAACGTATCACAACAGGTTCCTGAACCAGGTTATAATACTTTTGTACCGTCTGTTTTTCTATCGAGGAAATTAAATGATCAGCAAACAATTCGTGTCAGTTATTCAAAAAGAATAAGCAGACCTGATTACAGGGACCTGAATCCTTTTGTCAATACAACGGATCCAAACAATTTCGTGGCTGGTAATCCATATTTAAAACCGGAGATTGGCAATCGTTTCGAACTTGGCTGGAACTACGACCTGAACGGAGGAGGATCATTTATGATATCAGCTTTTTACAGAACATCTCAGGATGATATCCAACCCTATATCGTTTATTACGCGAGTCTGCCGGTGGGAGACACTATATACACCAATGTAGCCGTCAGTACAAAAGAAAATATCGGATTAGAAAAAAACCTGGGTATGAATTTGTTTTCTGATCTCCACTTTGGAACCAAATTTAGCATGCGCACAAATATCTTTTTTTTCCACAGAGAAATAGTGAATGCTCTTGATCCCGGACAGGATGCGCACAGCTGGAACTACCGGATTAATATGAATCTGACCTATAATCTTACTCCAACTTTTGCCAGTGAATTTTTTGCCAATTTCAATTCTCCCCGCAATGAACTGCAGGGGAAATACCCATCTTTTTCAAGTTATACATTTGCATTCCGAAAGCAAATCTGGAATAAAAAGGGTAGTCTTGCACTTACAGCTACGAATATTTTCAGTGAATATCTGGACCAGACCACTACATTATATGGCCAGGGTTTTGTGATTAACAGCACCCGAAAAATTCCGTTCCGTTCAATCGGTATAAATTTTACGTGGAAGTTTGGGAAGCTGGAATTTAAAAAGCCGAAATCTGATAACGGAGACGCTGCACCCGCGAGTGAACTATGACGGGCGGGTTTTCAAATGGTTAACAGTTGGTTAATGGGATCGGCGTTATTAAACTGCTGAAATAATCCAATTGATTCTTTCGTTAGGATTATTCAAAAATGATCTTAAAATCAACAGTATGAAAAAAGCAGCTATTGTTTTATCCTTCTTGATGGTATCGGCTACATTTTTATTGGCGCAACCTCCGCCAAAAATTAATATTGAAGTAATTATCGGAAACAGACCTCCGGCTCCCAATGAAGTTAATCTAATGAGGGCCGAAGAAGCAAATCATCCGAATATCGCCAATGCGATGCATGACATCGAAAAATCTATGAAATCCTTACATAATGCACCCGATGATTTCGGCGGACATAAGGCGCAGGCAGAAGCCGATTTAAAACAAGCGTGGATTTCATTGAGAAAAGCTTTGTACTTTCGCTTATATCAGGACACCCGTTAATACCTTTTAACTTTTGTAATTAACCCATTATAATTGTATTGCCCTCCGGAACCGGAGGGCATTTTGTTTATGATATGTTTCAGATTCTAAAGCTTTCAAGAAAGCGAGACTCAAAACAGATTCCGAATCATAGATTGTTTTCGTGGAAGATCATGGCTTAAATTTATACTACTAAAATGACTTAATAGACATGAATCTCACAGAACAAATGTCAAAACAATACAGAGAATTGTACTGGGGTGGAAACTGGACAGGCGTTAGTTTGATGGAAAATTTATCAGATGTAGATTGGCAACAGGCTACGGCAAAAGTTCATTCTTTCAATACCATTGCAGCGCTCATACATCATATGAATTTTTACGTGAACGCGGTGATCACAGTTTTAAATGGAGAACCGCTTATTGCCAGTGACAAATATAGTTTTGATCATCCCGCTATTCTTTCTCCCGATGACTGGAAAAAATTATTGGATAAAACTGCGGCAGACGCAGAACAGTTTGCACGGATGGTTGAATTATTGCCGGAAAGCAAACTTTGGGAAACCTTTGCAGATGGTAAATATGGAAATTACTACAGGAATATCCAGGGAGTTATCGAGCACTCACATTATCACCTGGGTCAAATCGTTCTTATAAAAAAAATAGTTCAATCTTCTTGAATTGCTATAAAGTCTTTCAGCAATACCTGGCGCCTACTAGAAGGGTAAAATGCGTATTTATTAGCGAATTATCATTCCAATGGGGCATTTAATCCCCGTATTTGATGAACTGCAAGAGGATATTGGAATATTTAGCTGCGAATGCTAAGGCTTGAGATTTGCTCAGGAGTTTCGATCACATTGCAAATAAAGAGTTTCGGATAAGGTGGATACAACATCAAACAGCAAGGTTCATAGAGGTTCGATTGGATTAAAAATAGGGTTGGTGCTCCTGGTTTCTTTGATTCTTGGAGCTATCGCTTATTGCGGGTTACAGGTCCATACTTTATCAAAACATCAGGAAAGCATCAAGAGAGATTACATGGTGGTAAACAGTGTGTCTTTCGGGCTTCTTTCAGTGGATGAATGGAGAGACAATATTGTCGCCGCTGCAAAGACCCAGATACAGAAATTTCAACTTACGCCCCAGCAGAATGCTGATCTGAAAAAAGAAATTGAAGACATTTTAAATGCCTTACTTGATAAAGCGGTGGCTTCGATCGAAAAACCCAACAAGAATATTGGTAAAAAACTGGAGAAAGCTGCATTCAATACATTCGTCAATAAACAAAAGTTACATGAAGAGGTTCCAGGATACGCTCAGAAAATAATCGATGAAATCAACAAACCATCGAGTTATAACAGATTAAAAAGAATCGCTCAGACAGAAATCGATTCTCTTGGAGCCAAAACATACGATAGTTCCAAGAATGCCGAGAACATACTGATGGATTCCATTTTCAAGAAATACAATGCGGCGGACAAGGCCTCATTTGAAAAACAAACAGATTCAGATCTTGTGCTTGTTAGAAAACAAACTTATAACTGGGCATTCGGAATGCTGGGTGGGATTTTGCTTATACTTTTGATCTGGTGGCTGGTGCGTCACCGCCCTGAATTGCATGCTCCTTTATATGCTCTTTCTATTTTGTCGGCACTTATTCTTTTGGCTGTTGGCCTTACAACGACTATGATACAAATAGACGCGCGAATCAAATCAATGGACTTTCATTTGCTGGGACAGGATGTTTCGTTTAAAGATCAGGTGCTTTTTTTTCAAAGCAAAAGTATCGTGGATGTTGTTCATATTCTAATTCAGACGGGCAAAATTGATTCGATGATCGTGGGGGTATTGATTCTTGTATTCAGTATTCTTTTTCCAATAACTAAATTATTGTCAACCGGTGTATACATGTTGGATAAGCGGAAATGGGCGAAAAATAAAGTGATTCACTATTTCGCATTTGAATCCGGCAAATGGAGTATGGCGGATGTACTGGTCATTGCCATATTGATGACTTTCATAGGATTTAACGGTATCGTCAACAGCACACTCTCCGATTTGAACATGGACAATGGAACGATCACAAGTCTTACAACCAACAATACGGCTATACAACCCGGTTATATAATTTTTATAGGATTTGTTTTTTACAGTTTTGTTTTATCCTATATACTGAAGAACATTACTCATCTCCGGCATATCATCGTGGTCGATAAAAAATAGTGATTACATAAAAAATGAAAGTCTTTACCTGCAGCAATTGTCAGAATCTGATTTATTTTGAAAATAATGTTTGCCTGAAATGCAATTCTCCCCTTGGATTTGATGCAAATACTTTAAACCTGATCACTTTGGTTTCAGAGGGGAATAACCTCTTTTCGAGTATTAAGAATAAAGAGCAAAAATTTCATTATTGCAAAAATGCTGAATATTCAACGTGTAACTGGCTTATTCCGCCCGACCATGAATCTGCATTTTGCATAGCATGTGATTTAAATAGAATTATTCCAGATTTATCAGACAGTAAAAACCTGAAACGCTGGACGAATATTGAGACTGCAAAACACAGACTGGTATATTCCCTGCTGAGGTTGAAATTACCCGTGGAGAAAAAAAATAACGACGAGGAGAAAGGAATCGCATTTGATTTTTTGGCGGAATCTTCTTCGGAAAAAGTTCTAACGGGACATGATCTCGGCGTAATAACATTGAATATTGATGAGGCGGACGAAGCCGAACGTGTAAAACATAAAACTGATTTGGGAGAACGATACCGGACCCTGCTCGGCCATTTCAGACATGAAATTGGTCATTACTATTGGGATCTGATGGTCAAAGATTCACCGATGCTCTCAAACTATCGCGACTTGTTTGGAGATGAACGAGAAGACTATAGTAAGGCTCTGGAAAATCATTATAAAAATGGATCACCGGCAAATTGGAGTGAAAATTATATAAGCTCATATGCCACTTCACATCCGTGGGAAGATTGGGCTGAAACCTGGGCTCATTACCTCCACCTGATGGACACGATGGAAACAGCATATTTCTTCGGAATCAATATCCGACCTGAAGGAGATAAAGGAGCGAACGATGTTCAGGCTAATATTAATCAGGATCCGTATGAAGTGAAAGACTTTAATCAGATTTTCAAAACCTGGCTACCGCTGACTTTTGCCCTAAACAGCTTAAGCCGAAGTATGGGATATTCTGATTTTTATCCCTTTATCATTCCCGAACCTGTTGTGAAAAAACTTTTGTTCATTCATGAAATGTGTTATTCAAAACGTACAGGCAAGTGATCGTGCTTTAATTTTTATTGAACTGTTGATCTTAAATATATATTATGAAACCAGCAACGAAAACCCAAACCGCAGGTATCTTTGAAAGATTTGCAATCGGCGTTACCAAAGCCACGGGGAGTACGGCTGCCTTTATTACAGCTTTTATAGTCGTGATTGTATGGGCCGTTTCCGGACCTTTCTTTCATTATTCCGAAAACTGGCAACTGATTATAAACACGGGAACAACGATCATAACCTTTTTGATGGTGTTTCTTATTCAGAAAGGGCAAAATAAAGATTCCCTCGCAATCCAATTAAAACTCAACGAACTGGTTGCAGCACATGAATTTGCAAGCAATCGACTGGTAAATGTTGAGAATTTATCAGAAGAAGAACTTAAAGTGATTCAAAAATATTATGCAGGTTTGAGCAATCTGACAAAAAAAGAAGAAAGCCTTCAACAATCTCATTCTATAGATGAGGTTTCACATCAGACTGAAATAAAAAAAGGCAGGGAGGATGAAATCATTGAAAAACTGGAAGACAAAAAAAATACCTAGACTGTCAATCTGCCGGGGGCTCAACCCGGTAACTTATCTTAAATAGTATATCGTAACTTAGAGGGGAAATGCGAATAATTTTCTGCCTGCTCCTTATTTCAATTTCTTTTTTCGCCAACTCGCAGAATATCAACGATTGCGATGGGCCTTACGTTGAATACAAAAAGAGCCAGATAATTGTTAGGTCGATTGACAGCAACAGATCCGCAGTTGTAATTGATTTTCCGGCTTCCGATAAAAGCAGTCATGTACTATCAGTTCATTTTTCAAATCATACAGGTTGGGATTTCACGGTACCGTTTAAAACTAAAATAACAGACGAGCCCTCCACCTGGCCGGCAGCGGATAAAATCCTGGCGCTTTCCGATATCGAAGGTGAGTTTGACAATTTCCGGTATATGCTTATCGCAGCTCATGTGATGGATAGCTTATATAACTGGACATATGGTAACGGATTGCTGGTGATTTGCGGAGATCTTTTCGATCGTGGCCATGATGTGGCAGCCGAACTCTGGCTATTATATAAACTGGAAGAAGAAGCCAAAGCCAGCGGAGGCTATGTTCATACGATTCTTGGAAATCATGATATCATGAATCTCAGTGGCGACATTCGTTTTGTTCAACCCCGTTACATTGAGAATGCCAAAATTATTGGCAAGGATTACATGGATCTTTATAATAGAAACTCAGAACTCGGAAGATGGCTCCGAAGTAAAAATATTATTGAAAAAATCGGGGATAATCTTTGTTTACATGGCGGCATTTCTCCCAAAATTTTGAAAATCGGATGGACGATTGCCAAGATCAATTATAATTGTCGTCCCTTTTATGATCTGAGCGAGCATCCGGAAAAATTCACGGATACAACAGTTTTGGCTTTTTTTGATGAAGACAATATTTCTCCCTTCTGGTATCGTGGATATTTTACAGAGCCGAAAGCAACTCAGGGACTTGTTGACAGTACCCTGGCTTTTTATCAGTGTCGTCAGATCATCGTCGGTCATGATATCATTGATAATGTCGGAACATTTTATGAGGACAAAGTTTACGGCATTGAC
>DATHPV010000361.1:0-4599 GCA_035483495.1 Puia sp. | reverse complement strand
GAGGTTAAAATAAAGGACGAACCACAGGATGTGATTATTGATATAAGTGATACCGGAAAGGGAATTTCGCCCGGAAATATTCACCGGGTTTTTGATCCGGGTTTTACTACGAAAAAACGGGGCTGGGGGCTGGGGCTTTCTTTGTCCAAGAGGATCATGGAAAGCTATCATAAGGGTGAATTATTTGTAAAACAGTCAGACATAGGAAAGGGAACTACATTCCGTATTGTTATCAGGAAAAATTAATAGGGTCTTAAGAAGGCTGAAAATTGGAACTGGGATTTATAACCGGGAAAAGCTATTTTTGCAGTCCATTTTAAAGTCCAGGTTGCGGAGGTGGCGAAACTGGTAGACGCACTACTTTGAGGTGGTAGCGCCGTAACTGGCGTGGGAGTTCGAATCTCCTCTTCCGCACATATAAAGCAATGCCCTCGGTTAATCCGAGGGCATTGGTGTTTTCGAAGCTTTTTCAAGCTTGCTTGGAAAAAGCGGAGAAAATACCAATGCAAGTGAGCGAAGCGAACGACATTGCTTTATATGTTTGCCTCCCCACCAGAGATCAGCAAAGCTAATCTCCTCAAGCGAACGGCATTGCTTGATACGTAGAGGCCAATAGAGATCAGCGAAACTAATCTCCTCAAAATGGAATTATCAGTCCGCAAAACTTTCCTTCTCCTTTATTTTAATCGAAAACGGAAGCTCTCTTACTCGGGAATCGTTCCATTGTTTTTCTTAGTTAGTCCGGGGTAAGTCCGGCATAACGTCGGACTTACCCCGGACTAACTGATAAGCTTATTAAAACGAATATCGAAGGAATCCCGTAAGATTTTTTCTTTAGAAATCTAAAAAGGAGGAACTCAGCTTTCCCGATAGGAAAATGAGGTATTATAAGAAAATATCACCTCTTCTTAAACTGCAGATTTGGGGCCAATTTGGTTGGAAAATTATCTCAATTATTTAATCTCCGGAAAAACAGCCGTTTCGAAAAAACTTTTTTCTGTGATGGCCGCCTCAACATCCTGCCATTTTCGGGGCGCGGAAACAGAGAGCAGGACAAAATTATTTTTTTGTATCAATACATCGTCCTCAATACGTACGCCGATATTCCACCACTTTTTATCACAGTCGCTCCCCGACGGAATATAGATTCCCGGTTCAACCGTGATAACCATATTTTCTTCCAGCGTTTTATAATTCCCTTTATCATGAACATCAAGTCCGAGGTGATGAGAAACACCGTGCGGATAATAGGTCAATACGTCTTTTGGATCTTTGATTATTCCCAGTTTGATAAGTCCGGCAGCGATAACCTGTTTTGATTTGTTCTGCAGGGAATCGAAGCTGCTGCCTTCGTGACACAATTTAAAAACTTCTTCCTGTGCATTATAAACAATCTCGTAAATCGCTTTTTGCTGATCCGTGAATTTTCCATTTGCAGGAAACGTTCTGGTAACATCCGCAGAATATCCATGATACTCCGCACCCACATCCATAAGTACCAGCTGATTTTCAACATGAAGTGCATTATTTTCTTCATAGTGTAAAATGCAACCGTTCGCACCTGCACCTACGATCGGCGGATAACCTTCATCTTCTGCTCCATATTTTTTATGTACATAGAGCATGATACCTTCCAGTTCACGCTCTGACATCTGCGGCTTAACTCCTTTCATGGCTTCCCTGTGTGCAATGCCAGATATTTCTACTGATTTTTTTAAAAGAACAAGTTCTTCAGTTGTTTTAATTTCCCTCAGTTGATTGGTGTATTTGTTGAATCCCGGAGTGCCCGTATTTATCGCGTCATATTTTTTCCTGACGTCTTCCAGAGTCGTGGAATCCGGATTCATCAGCAGTTCCTGAATCAATGAATCGTTTTTATATGCGTCGGTATTTAGCCGGGGTTTTATACGCGTCATTATTCTTGGTAAATTACTTACAGTACCATAACGACTAATGGTATTCAGGTCAGCCGACAAACTTTTGTCGATAGGCTTCACCCCGCTCCCTCTTACGAAATTGGCTACCAGCCAGCGTATGCTGCCCGAATCGGAATTTCCACTGGTATCCTGCAGGGCATCATAAATGATGTTAAACTTTTTCAAATCAATAGAAAAATTGGCGAAATCTTCACTATTGTAAACTCTTTTAAATCCGAGTTTTGATTTGACACCGTCTACTCCGAGGCGACTGCCCGTCCATTGCTCAGCCCGTGGATCGCGATGCTGTACGAAAAACAATTCATTATAACTTCCTTCTGAGTCGGACTGCGTTTCTTTAAAAATCAGCAAAACGGAATTGGGTTCCTTGTATCCTGAGAAATAATACAGGTCCGGATTTGGATGATAGACATAATTTACATCCTTAGAGAATATCTCTTCAGGGTATGAAAAAATTACGGCTACAGAATTGGATGGCATCAGATCACGAAGCGCCAGCCTGCGTCCGGCATGGAATGCCGGTGTTAGATAGTCTTTAGGTTGGTTTGCCGAAGAGGGTTCTTGCGAAGAAACGGTTGATCCGGCAAAGCATGTCAAAACCGTGATCAGAAAATTCCTGATAAAAATCGTTTTTGGTCTCATAATAAATATTCAAAGATTTGAATTGCGTATGAATTTTTTTCACTCTTCGTAATCCAGATATACGAGTTTTCCGGTTGGATCAGTTAGAAAAGCAAAATAGCGGGTAGGCTGATCATTACATTTTACTTCATATAGATAAATTCCCTGAATCAAATCGCCAAATATATCGGGTCTTGGTTTAGATGGTCTGATCGCTTTGATAAAATTGAATTCAGTCACATTTCTAAACATGGCCAGATCGCTGTCTGACTCAGGATAATAACTGATATGCATTTCCCTGATCAGTTTTCGGGTGCTATCCAGGTTCAGACCTAATTCAGTGAAATCACTTTTTAATAATAAAGTGTGAACCGAATCGGGATCTACCGAATCTCTGATCATCTGTGAAGAACGGCCATAAAGAGGATCGAATAATCCAATGATATCTTTCGCAATCAGGTTTGTTTCTGCTTTCTGAAGATTACTCAGAATAATAATGCACACATGATCTTCGGGAAATATTATAATATCCGAATTATACCCGGTTCGGAATGCACCTTCATGTGTTATCAACGGATGGTCACGGTAAGGGCCCAGGAACCATCCAAATCCATAAGCGGTTTTACTGTTATCATTCAGGAGACCAGGAGAAAACATCATTTCAATACTGCCTGGTTTGAGCAGAGAACTGTCCTGTAAAGCAGCGTACCATTTCAGCATATCAGTTACCGTAGTTAAAACACCAACATCTCCCCTCGCCTGAGCGGCTGCAGAAATATTCCTTCCATGTACAATGGTACTATCCTTTAAAATATAACCTGCAGCGCGGTTATGTATTATACTATCCGCATCATTTATGCAGGTATTCGTCATACCCAACTTGTTAAAAATTCGCTGTCTCATGAACTCCGGATAAGTTTCCCCTGATACCCTGGCGATAATCAGTCCGAGTATAAAAGGACCATCACTATAACTAAATGCATGTCCTGGTTGAAATTTTAAGGGTGTTGATTTATTTGCTGAAAAGAAGGCGCTGTCTGATTTGTTGATGTAGAAAAAATTATCACCCCCTGTACTCCAGTCGTCGCCTAATCCCGAAGTATGATTCATGAGTTGCCTGATCGTAATATTGTGCCAGGTAATCGGCAGGGAATCCAGGTACTTTCCTACGGGATCATCTATACTCAGTTTCCCGTCTTCCATCAATAAAAGAATTCCCGCGCAAGTAAAGGCCTTGCTCATCGACGCAATCGAAAACATCGTACTATCGGTAACGGGTATACGATATTCGAGGTTTGCAAATCCGTAATTTCCTTTTTTGATAACAAGACCATATTTCACTACAGCGACCTGCATTCCGGGAATCCTGCGGGCTTCCGTGGTTGCACGTACGGCCGAGTCTATTCGAAATGCCACATACTGGGCTTGTGAAAAAACATCGGTCAGGATTCCCGCCAGGATAATGACAAATAATAATCTTCTCATAGATTGAATATACTCACAAATCCGAAAAAAGGAAAATTGCCTTCCACGCTCTCATCCCTCTTTTCCCGCCAATGCCGGATCCGGTGGGCGAACCACTCTCACGCTCTCACACTCTCACACCCTCACACTCCCCAAGTTGTCTTAGCTTTGAACGTCGTATAAAAAAATTCATGTCTTCGCACAAACCCGAAATAAGACAGGTCAGTGTAATCCGGTATATTACGCCGCTGAGGGAAGGCGGCTCCCTGCCCGCCATTGCGGAAGCTGATGATCATTTCTTATATGTGCTGAAATTCCGCGGTGCAGGTCAGGGTGTAAAGTCACTCATCGCAGAACTGATCGGTGGAGAAATCGCCAGGGCCCTGGGTATGCGTGTACCTGAAATTGTATTCGCATTATTGGATTCCGCATTTGGCCGCACAGAACCCGACGAAGAAATTCAGGACCTGCTAAAAGCAAGCGTGGGGCTTAATCTGGGTCTTCACTATCTTTCCGGCGCCATCAGTTTCGATCCGCTGGTTACGCCTGTTGATGCATATACAGCGTCGGCAATTGT
>DATHPV010000360.1:0-3172 GCA_035483495.1 Puia sp. | reverse complement strand
AATTTAAGGGACGATATCAGAAGTGCCCAGGTTATCTCAATAGGGGAAAAAAAGAAAATTATATTTGGGGCAAATAATTCGTCCGTTAAATCCTATCTGTTAAACGAATAAAAGCTACTTACCACCTTTCTCCCCTTCTCTGGAAAAAATATCAATAGATTTGCAGAGCAAAACCTTAATATGGCAATAAGGATTTTCGTAACAGGAGGAACTTTCGATAAAGAATATAATGAGATAACAGGTCAGCTTTTCTTCAAAGAGACCCATCTCCCGGAAATGATCGCACGCAGCAGGGTCACACCGGAAGTAAACGTGAGTACCCTGATGATGATTGATAGTTTGGATATGACGTCTGCCGAAAGGTTAATGATTGCTGAACAGTGTAACACAACACCTGAAGATAAAATCATCATAACTCACGGAACTGATACGATGGCTGTAACCGCATCGGTTCTGGCTGAAAATGTAAAGGGCAAAACCATAGTCCTGACAGGTGCTATGATACCATATAAATTCGGAAGCTCGGATGGTTTTTTTAATCTAGGTTGCGCACTTGCTTTTGTGCAGTCACTGTCACCAGGTGTTTATGTCGCTATGAACGGACGTTATTTTAATTGGAATAATGTGAGAAAGAACCGCCAATCCGGACAGTTTGAAGAGCTCTCCTGAATTCGTTGAATCCGTTTATTTGTAAAGATAATTTAGTGTGAAAAGATAATTAGAATCAGGCCAGCTACATAACAGCACAACATTGCATTTAACAACTTTCCGACACCTCTTGCATCTTTGAATTCTTTCCATACATAAATCCCCCATATTGCGGCGACCACCGTAGCCCCCTGACCAAGTCCGTAAGAAATTGCTGGCCCTGCTTTACCCGAAGCTATAATACTAAAAGACATTCCGACACACCATATAATTCCACCCAAAATTCCTGTTACATGATTCTTGAAACTTCCACGGAAATAATCTTTATAACCAACCGGAGCGCCGGCAAACGGCCTACGCATCAAAACGGTATTGAACAATAAATTGCTCACAAGAATTCCTCCGGAAAATAATACGACAGCGGTATAAGGACTCAGTTTGCCTGGCTCAGGAACACTGAAGTCTGAAAACATGGAAGCCGCTACATACTTGTAAAACAATCCCATCAATACGCCGCTTATAACAGAAAGAAGGAGGCCTTTTGATGAGGTGTTTTTGTTTCCAGCCTGCATTTTACGATAGGCAAAAGCATTCATTAAAATCGCGACGACTACCAATATGACTCCCGAAGAAAGAATAACCAGATTCCCAACGGGATGATCAATATAATTAACTATAACCCCAATAACAAGCGCAAGACCGATTCCAACCGGAAAAGCAACAGACATCCCTGCAATCGCAATGGCAGCACATAACAGAATATTCGCAGCATTAAAAATCACTCCGCCTAAACCAGCTGATAAAATATTGGATTCACTTGCCTGTTTTAGATCTTCGGAAAATCCCCTGCCCGCTGAACCGGAACTTCCCAAAGTAATAGCGAAAAGAAATGCCAATAGCGCAATACCTATGACATAGTCCCAGTAAAATAATTCAAATCGCCATGTTGATGCTGCAAGTTTTTGTGTATTGGCCCAGGATCCCCAGCACAACATCGTAATCACACAGAAAAATACAGCCAGCGGGTAATTTTCGATGATAAACATACAATTGCATTATTAATTAAACTGTTTCTTAATTCACTTCGAATGCATCTACTTCCCATTTAAAAGGAATGGATGCCTGTGCTCCAATTCTCGTTACTGAAATAGCAGAAGCTTTACACGCATACTTAGTTGCTTCTATTATATTCTTTCCTTCCGAAAGAGCGACGACGAGAGATCCATTGAACGTGTCGCCGGCCGCAGTAGTATCTACAGCAGTAACAGATAAGGCTGGTATCTCTGTAAAAACATTCTTGTCGAACACCAGAGCTCCTTTACTACCCAATGTAATAATAACCGTTTTCACACCTCTCCCTTTTATTTTTTGAGCTGCTTGTTTCGCCGAAGGAATGTCGTCTATCCGAATTCCGGTCAGCATTTCCGCTTCCGTTTTGTTTGGTGTGAGAATGCTGATATTCCTGAGCAGGATATCCGGCAAAGCACAAGCTGGGGCTGGATTCAGTATTACAGGTATATTATTTTCAAATGAAAAAGAAGCGACGTAACTAACCGTCTCCAGTGGAATTTCCAACTGCATCAATACCAGGGAAGATTCAGAAATTACTTGCAGGGCAGGGAGAAGATCCGAAGAACTCAAATTCGCATTGGCACCCGATGCAACTACGATACAGTTTTCTCCATTTTTATCTACAGTTATCAAAGCAACACCTGAAGGAAGTGCCGGGTCTGAAATGAGAAGAGAAGTATCGATGCCTTCTTCCTGTAATAACCTGGCAGACTGCTTCCCAAAAACATCCGCACCTGTTTTACAAATGAAAATGATATTTCCTCCCATCCTCGCTGCAGCAACAGCCTGGTTGGCGCCCTTTCCTCCGGGATTCATAAGAAAAGTTCCCCCGAGAATAGTTTCACCGGGCCCAGGGAGATGGCCGGTCTTAATTACCATGTCTGTATTGGAACTGCCTATTACGACAATACTGGGTTTTGACATATGGGCATTCGTTTAAATAAAATATATTACCATTTCAATACTAATTCATAATTACTGATTTCTGGCGTTGTCTACGAATGTGCGTTTTAAAGATCTTGGATCATTAATAATTGTGTAAAATTCATCGAGGTATTGCGTCATGTCGGTTTTACTTGCGCGGGTCAACAGATCAAAATTATTAATCAGGGCATAAATTTTATCCTTTTGCAAACGAAAAATAGCTACTGCTTCTTCTATTTCTGTCAATGATCTCGGAAATCCCCGATAAAGGCGCTGTCTCACATTTTCGATATTAAGTCTTTCATCAGGGACAGCATAACTGGTATTTACTAATCCCGAATAGTCGAAATCGTAAGGAATTACAAAGGGTCGTGCTAAAGAATCATCTATCGATTTGACCAATTTTGTATTGTGATTCACGGAAACCGCCCAGTCAGTATTACCAATCATGTATTCAAATATGGCAACGATAGTCATTTGCTGGCGGTCAGTAGCTTCTGTTTGAAGTTTTACATTTTTCAAATCTTTA
>DATHPV010000359.1:0-7479 GCA_035483495.1 Puia sp. | reverse complement strand
GAGTTCAGCTGGTTTTGACGACCGCAGGAGCGCTTGCAGTTATCATTATAACGACAGAATTAATAAACTGGATCGCAAAAGATAGTCCTGTACCCTCCAGTTTTTATACATTCGATATTTTTATTTTCATTATATGGTTTTTTGTAGTGAACGGAATATACATAGGACTCCATTATTATTTCCTGTGGAATGAATCTGAAAAATTACGCGGTGAAGAAAAAAAGATACGTCAGGAAGGATTTACGGTAAGAAAGGGGCGGCAATCCCTGAATATTTTATTTCCCGAAATAGCGGGAATCTATGTGGAAGGAGATTACTCGGTACTTATAACCAGGAATAAAAACAAATACCTGCTCGATCAATCCCTGGATAAGGCCGAAAAATTATTGCCGTCGGAATTATTTTTCAGGCTTAACAGAAAATATATCCTTAACCGCGATATAATTACCGGATTTGAACGGTTGGAAAATTCCAAATTAAATATCATTTTGTCTCCTACAGGATTCTTTCCTGACTCCATCCAAATGAGCAGAATCAAAGCTCCTGCCTTTAAAAACTGGTATGGAGTAAGTCAGGACTGACAATTCACCGGTCGTTTTCATACAGTTCATCCGTTTTTCCTTTACTATCTCTTTCGCCTGATGCATTTCAAAGCTAAATTCCAGGCAACTGGCCGTTTTAACGGGCGCGAGATTCTTTTGTGCCCATCATCCTTTGTTGTTTTGTACAAAATTATTTAAATGAAAAAGGTTATTTTATTGGTACTGTCGACACTGTGTTTTGTTCTTGTAATTTTCGCACAACCCAAAAATTCAATTCCGGATTGTGTACCGGACGTTGTGATAAATAAGAATTTTTCAAAAGCGTCAGTCATTGACAGCATTCTTAGAAAATATACCGCTGAAGGATTACCGGGTGTCTCAATAGCGGTTTTCACTGAACAGGAAGGCTGGTGGGCGGGTGCAGGGGGATATTCCAAATTGGAAACCAAAACGTTAATGACCAACTGTAACATCCAGTATCTTCAAAGTGTGTCCAAAACCTACATGGCAGTTGTTATTATGAAATTATATGAAGAAGGAAAAATCAAATTGGATGTACCGATCACAGGTTATCTGCCATTAAAATATTCCAGGTTTATAAAACAGGCCGATAAAATGACTGTCAGAATGTTGCTAAACCACACTTCTGGTGTGCCGGAATACGGAAATAATCCTGTTTTCGTCGCCAATATAATTCTGCATCCAACCACCATTTTTAAAATGGAAGAAGCCATCTCCTGTCTGGCTGATGAAAGTCCGATGTTTGAACCTGGTAGCAGGCATTCCTATTCAAACACAAACTATCTGCTGCTTGCTATGATTGCCGACGTTATTACCGGAGATCACGCAAAATACATGGAAGAGAACATTTTCAAACCTTTGAGTCTGAATCATACCTTTTACCGCAGCAACAATCGTTATTTGAATTATCCGGATCTTACTGATTCTTACTGGGATGTTCTGAACTGTGGAAGGCCCGCCAATATTACTCCGCTTCAAAAAGCGAATGTCGCCATGTTGAAGGGTGATGATGGGATCGTGTGCACCACTACCGATGCCATAAAATTTCTCAAAGGACTCGTTGAACATAAACTCTTGCGCGATTCCACTTTTGCACTCATGCAGCATTGGGTGAATGACGACAAAGGAAATCCAATCTATGGTCTTGGCTTGGTTCATTATGAAGCAGGCGGACTGGTTGGATTTGGTCATAGTGGTGGAGGGATTGGCGCCGGCTGTGTGCTGATATATGTCCCGTCTAAGAAAACCTATCTGTTTATGGCTACTAATCTTGGAGTGCTCATAGAAAGTGATCTGTCAAAAAAAGCAGACAATATGAAAGATGAAATTCTGGGAGCATTATTGTTTTGATTTGCCAGCATAGCGTTTTACCGCTGAAATGGCTCCCGATTCACTTATAGCTTGTAACGGCATCGGGAGCCTATTTACCTATTAAACGCTCGTTGACTATTTTTAGCAGCTGATCTTTATAGTTTTTACCTACGGGAATTTTATGAGTGCCTATGATCACTTCATTCCCGCGCAGCGAAACAACTTTTTCCAATGAAACAATATAGGATTTGTGTATTCGCAAAAAATCACCGACGGGTAGTTGATCCTCCAATGACTTGATGGTTAAGAGCGCCATCAGTTTCCCTTTTTCAGTATGAATAGTCATGTAATTCTGGGAGGCTTCAATAAATAATATATCGTTGAAAAACACTTTTTCATAATTACTGGCAGACCTGATAAAAAAATAATCTGCCTTTCCGACTGCATTTACACCGTCTTTGGAGACAAGCACTTCCTGCACACGGTTAACAGCTTTCAAAAATCTCTCAGCTGTAATTGGTTTAACAAGATAATCCAACACATTCAGTTCAAACCCGTCCAAAGCAAAATTCGGATAGGCTGTAGTAATAATCACCAGGGGTTTTACAGAAAGTGTTTTTAAAAAATCAATGCCACGCATTCCCGGCATCTGAATATCCAGAAACATAAGATCTATTTTTTCCTGTAATAATATTTTATTAGCCTCCATAGCATTACTGCAAATAGCAACCAGCTCGAAGATTCCCGCATCTTTCACCAGCTGTTCCATTCCTTCCCGGGCAAGAGGTTCATCATCCACTATAATACAACGGATACTCATTTTAGATTAATGGTTAAGGATACATAATAAGCTTCATCAGTCTGCTTTATGATCAGATCGTGCCGGTCGGGGTAAATAAGTTTTAACCTTCTTTTCGTATTGTCCTGCCCTATTCCACCCGACATTTTATCAGTTCTCAAATACGCCGTCCTGTCAATCGAATTCCTGACCATCATTTTGAAATCTCCTGCTTCATAGTTCAGGGATATTTCTACAAAATTCCCTTTGTCAGAAAAATTGGATACATGTTTAAAAGCATTTTCAACAAAAGGTATGATCAGCAGAGGTGAAATTAAAAAATCGTGCACAGATGCTCCTATTTTATAGTCAGTCGATAGTATCTTACCCTTTCTGAGTTTTTCCAGTTCAATATAATTACTAAGATAGTCGACTTCCTTTTCGATCGGCACTTCAGCAAAATTGCACTCATACAATTGATAACGGAGCATATCTGAAAATCTGGCCAAAGTAGCCTGGGCCAGATCAGGATCTTTTTTTATTAAAACGTAAACACTGTTAATAGCATTGAACAAAAAATGCGGATTGGTTTGTGCCCTGAGAAATTTTAGCTCATTCTCTGTTTTTTCTTTTTCAAGTATACTGTTCATCTTCTGTGCATGAACCCTTTCTTTGATTATCCTGACGGAAATAAATAAAATAGTTGAAGATAAAACTGCCAGAAAACTGTAAAGAAAATAATTGGCGACGCTGATATGATTAGCTCCTTCACCAATGATGGAAGGAAATAAAGCATACATACCGGCAGTAATGAATAATCCGCCCAGAACTATCCCCAAAAAAACCAGGACCAGGAACGCAATGTATTTTTTTGAAAAGAATAAACGTGGCATTAAATAATAAATGCTGAAATATCCAATTCCCGCCTGGCCGATAAAATATATAGAAGTTGCCATCAGCGCCTTTGATACATGGCCGCCATAATTGTGAATGGAAAAATAAGTCCAGAAGACAAAATAGACGATCCAAAAAAGAACGTGATGAAGTTTATATTTTAGAAACGACGACATATTTTCTGTTGATCAGCTAAGTTATCCCTTTCAGACTACCGGCCGATAAAATTGGATGAAAGTCAGGATTTAATGGACATAAGTATAAATCCGATCAACAACAATCCGATCAACCGGTTTTCAAGGCGAAAAAGGCTTTTTTACCGGAGGAAACTGTGATCATCCATTCCTTTCCTCATTACGTCAATTCGATTTTACGGAGCATTTCCTTTGGGCTCTATTTGTATCAAAATATATACATATGCAACAGAAATTAAAAACGATCCATTTCAAATTAAGAACAATCGTTGTCTTCGTAGGCATGTCATCGTTACTGTTATTTAGTAATATAATGGCAGCTCAAAATGTCGTTCACGATCCTTCATTTAGTGTTAAAAAAACCGGATCCGGAAGACCGATGATTCTAATCCCGGGTTTATTTTGTTCTGGTCAGGTCTGGGATGAAACAGTAAATCATTTTAAAGACAGATATACTTGTTATGAAATAACCCTTCCTGGTTTTGCCGGTCAGCCCGCAATTCAATCCGACAGTCTTCTTAAATTAGTCGCCAGTCAATTAGCGCACTTTATTAAGACAAATAATTTGAAAAATCCGGTTATAGTTGGCCACAGTCTCGGAGGATTTGTAGCCCTGCTACTGGCTACCACCAATCCTGACCTCGTTGGAAATCTCGTGATAGTCAGCAGCGCTCCTTTCCTCCCGGCTCTGTCAATGTCTGCAGATATTTCTGTGGACAGCACAAGGAAAATAGGATTGCTGATAAAAAACAGTATGAAAAATATGACCGGGGTGCAAATTGGTCAATATCAAAAATTTGCATTGGCAACTATGATCAGGGATACTTCAAATATATCGCTGGTAACGGTAATGGCTGTTAAATCAGACCCCCGGACGCAGGGTGAAGTCATGTGCGAATTATTCAGTACTGATCTTCGACCAGACATGAAATATATCCACTGTCCTGTTTTAGCATTGGGGGATTGGATGAGTTATAAAAAATATGGAGCGACACATGAGTCGGTTTATAAGAATTATGCAGATCAATTCAGTCTTGTTAAAAACATGACTATTGCAATCAATGACTCTTCTAATCATTTTATCATGTACGACGAACCACAATGGCTTTATCAGCAGATGGAAAGTTTTCTGGGCAAATAATTGGAATTAGAAATCATGGGAATATTGTAAAATATAAACGCAGAAGTCTTATCGGTAAACAGTCGAATTATATTCGAATTATACACGAAAGATATACGCAGGAATGACGCAGGAACAAAATAACCAGGAGATTTTGATGTTAATATCAGCAATTGGCAGGAAACGCTGCCAGGTTCCTGATTGATACAAAGAAGTCAACTTACTTGTGTTAGCACCAGGTAAGTAATTGAAAATAAGAAAATTAATATAATTGACCTTAGACTTACTTCTTTAATAAAAAGTCCAAAAATCAGACCAGTTTGATAAAAAACAGCACACAATTTATTCGGAAATTGGCTCAGTGTCTCCCGAATAATAGGCTCACAAGTCAATAATAGGCTTACGAAAACCTGCTATCTGATCTTTATCCTAAACACCCAGTCGTTGGCTGTAACATATAATACATCCTTCGTATCATTGAAAGCACAGTTGGAAGTCTGTTTATTGTATATCCTAATCAAACCCAATAACTTGCCTTCTGGTGAAATAATATTAATTCCATCAGGTCCTGAACTGAAAATATTTCCAAACCGGTCTATCTTAAAACCATCAGCCCCGATTTTCATGTTTTTAGCATTCTCCTTCATTTCATAACCATCCAACAGAATTTTGCCAGTCTTAATATTGCCATTACTATCCAATTGATAAGCATACCATCTTGTATGATTGTCACTACTGCCTACATACAAAGTCCGTTCATCCAAAGACAATGCAATTCCGTTTGGTCTGGAAATGCTGTCGATCAGCAAACTCAGTTTACCGGCATTATTTATTTTGTATACACCTTCAAAATTCAATTCTCTGGTGGAATCATTTGCTCCTTTTGGCAATCCATAAATAGGATCGGTGAAATAAATATTATTTCTGCTGTCAGCAACAAGATCATTGGGGCTATTAAATTTCTTCCCGTGATAATCTTTCGCTAAAACTTTAAATGCCGGTTTTGGAGAATCCAGGGAAGCATCCATGCGTACTACCTGCCGATTGCCCGATTGGCACAATAACAATTTCCCGTCTCTGTCCAACGCGAGTCCATTCGATCCGTTCTCACCATTCCGATATGCAGTGTCTGTATAACCAGAAGGTGTGAGATAGAGTGTAGGTGTGTCCGTTCCGTTCCATCGGTATATTTTATTCTCTCTCACAGCCGAGAATAGCAACATTTTCTGAGAAGGCACCCATACCGGCCCTTCACTCCACTTATAATTTTTCCCGATACTTTCAATCACGGCATTTGTATTTATGATAGCAGAATCAGCACCTTCATACAACTCGACTTTACCCAACGTGCTGTCAATACCGACTGTATTTGATTTCTCATTCGAAGTATTACAGGTGGCGGAGACTGAAATGCAAAAAAGAAAAAAAATGTGTGACTTATTTATCATCAGCTATTCGTTAAATATTTTACTCTTCCATTCATGTTTACCAACCTATTCCATAATCTTCACCATAATTACTACTTCCACCCCAAAAACTGCCATGTTTTGTATCGTAGTAAATGGCATTTATGGGGCCACTGGTATGATCAGCGAATCGCATCGTGTAACCCATTTTTTTTAAATCGCTTCGAACCGAAGAATCCGTTTTGTTATTTAATAAAATATACCCGGGTCTTGGCTGGCGATCCACTTTTTTATCCCCGCCTAAAGAAAGCCAGAGCTGATCTGTATTGATATTTGCAGCCTCTGTTGCTTGTTGAACTGTCATATTAAACTCAACAATATTCAAAAACAACTGAAGCAGATTTTGATCCTGCGTATCTCCACCCTGAACAGCAAAAGACAGAAATGGTTTTCCTTCTTTCATCGCGAGTGTAGGTGTTAAAGTAACTCTTGGTTTTTTATATGGTTCCAAAACATTAAATGGATCGAGTGTAGAATCCAGAACAAAACTTTGCATACGCTGACTCATACCTACACCGGTATTTCCTGCTATGCATGCCGGCAACCAGCCTCCGCTGGGCGTTACGGAAACAACCCATCCTTCTTCATCACATGCTTCAATAGAGGTAGTCCCACGCCAGAGTCTGTCCTGATAAACAGCTTCCTCTTCGGGGCTTAAGGCAGATGGCTTAAAGCTTAAAGCGGAACGCGTAATACTTAAGGCCTGCTCATCACTTTCAGTTCGTTGAATGCCTGCTGTCTGTCCATTCGCCGCAGGCCACGAATTTCCAAATCTTGATTTCAAAATACTTGTATAAGGATTTGTTTTCCCTTCAAATGGATAAGGATCACCTGGTGCGCATAGGCTGTCATTATACTTATATTGAATCTGTGCTGCTCTCTGTTTTGCGTATTCCTTACTAAGTAAACCCTTGATGGGTTCTTCCGGTTGAAAATACGGATCGCCATAATAAAAATCACGATCCGCAAAAGTCATATTCATCGTCTGATAGAGTGTATGAATATATTTTGTGCTGTTATATCCCATTGACCGCAAATCGATATTTTCCAAAATATTCAGGCTTTGAAGTAACGCAGCCCCCTGCGACCATTGTTGCAGTTTATATACTTCAATGCCTTTGTAGTTTATATGAAGCGGTTCTTCCTCCATTGG
>DATHPV010000358.1:0-3670 GCA_035483495.1 Puia sp. | reverse complement strand
ATTTGAGAAATTTTTCCAAATCTTTCCGATAACAATTTAGCTGTCTCGCCCATCACCTGTCCACAGATAATATTGCCCACAATATTCATAATAACCGAAGCCTGGTCTCCTCCGTAATCCTTCTTCAATTGACTAAAATCTTGCATACCAAGGCAAGTAGCGACCTTATTTGATCTCGCGGTAGCGATGAGGCCGTCAATCCCATTAAAAAAGATAGTTGGAAATTCGTCGAATATTAGGCTGGATTTGAGTCTATCCTTCTGGTTGACAAGTTTTACCAACCGGGTAATATAGAGCGATAAGACCGGACCAAAGGTTTGTTGTTTTTGAGGATTATTTGCCAGGCAGAGGATTTTAGGATGTGAAGGATTATTGATATCCAGTTTAAAGTCAGCACCTGAAAGAACCCAATACAACTGAGGCGATGAAAGGCGCGCCATTCCAATTTTTGCGCTGGCAATCTGACCCTCCAACTGTTCCATTGCCTCATTCTGATAGGCTGATATGAATGGGTTTATCAAGACTTCTATCTCCGGTTCAGTTTTCAAGACAGGAAATAGTTTCTCATAATCCGTTTGCATAAGTTCAATTACATGTGGCAGGGTACAAAAAATACCATTTTCATACTTTTTCAGGAACCAAATAATCGCGGTGACAAAATTTATTGGTGACTCGACAAAAAAATCTCCTTGTTTAGTAATCCAATCCCGATTTAGTCCCAGCAATATGGATCTCGCAGATTCTATTGCGTCCGTTATATCATACATCAACTCCGGATCCAGAGGATTACACCGGTCACTCATAGATGGATCATCAAAGTTTATTTTATAAAAAGATGGCTTAATTGGATAAGCATTTATATTACCCTTTAATGTATCATAGGCAATCTTAGTTAAGTCCGGATACTTAAAATCATAGATTAACATCGTGAACCCCTTGGATATGTGCTGTCTAATAACATGCTGAATAACAAAATATGATTTGCCCGATCCCGGCGATCCGACTACTAATAAACCTCGGAATGGATTAATAATATTTATCCAGCATTTACGTAGTTTACCCTTAAGGTTATAACGACCAGGGAGATTAATCGAATATTCATTTTCAATGAATCTCTCTTCATGAGGAAATGTCTCATTCACCTCATTAAAAATATCGTTGCCGATAGTTAGTGTTATCAATCTTGATAACCTGGCACCACCATTTAATATTAGCAAATACCCCATGGTAGTCATACTCATATAACTTATAGTTTGGACTTCGATTGAGTTAGGTAGATCTGTAATTAAACCAGATAATAGGAATAATACGACTCCAGCGAGTATATATAAGGTGACGGGTTTCCAATTAAACTTTTCATCCTTTCTGCCCTTTGAACCGACTAAAGACAAGATGAGTAATCCAAGGCAAATAAATTTTGCATGGTAATTATTAAACAATCCGGTTTTGGCAAAATCCAAAAAGACTCTATCAACCAGATTCCAGCGCAGATTCCAAAATACAAAGGTGTTATAACAGAAATAGTAATAATGTAATAACAATAAAATCACACTAAGATTTCGGATAAAACCGGTAATTCTTTGAAGACCCATTTCATTTTCACCCGTACCGTTTGCCATTACAATTCATTTTAATCCTTATAAACTTGTTCTTCGTTTCTTTTTTCGTCGTTTAGCCAATAGTGGATATATCAATTTTGGATCATCGATCTCTGGTTGTAAAAGTTCTTTCAATGGACTGACAGAGCTTTTATTCGAAATCAAATGAATGCAATTTTTTAATGATATCGGCTTTTTTATAGACTGATCATTAATAGTTGATTGGTTGACTTTTTTGTAATTGAATCGTTTTTGTAAAGCTGCAATGCTATAACCCTTTCCCAATTGGATTCCGTTAAAAACACATTTATTCTTGTGATCGACGAAAGTTATTCCATAAATCAAACCATCGTTATTCTGCCTTAGTATTGTGTCAACGCTTTGTTGATTCAATTTTGAAATAAATTCATCCAGGTTTGCTGGTTTATTCCTTAATTCCTGATCAATTGTGAATCTCAACTCCTTGGCTGGGAAAAATCTACTCAATTCGTTTTTATTAAAGAGCTGCTCGAGATAGGTGAGAATTGGCTTATTATAAATAGAGCTTGCCTTAATAGGAACGCCTACTCGTCTACTTTTTTCATCGAGGATGTGATACAAGAGACCTTTGTGTCTCCGAACCCTACCTCCTTCCTTTCCGGCATCCGCTTCAACATTAAACGTCTTCAATATTGCATTTAATGAGGCAAGTGAGGTATAATTATAATGGTCTAGTGCCTTATCAAGCACATTTGCAATAGTCCTTTTGGTTTCAGATTTTCCATATTCCACTTTTCGGATGTCAATTTTTTCGTTCTTCGATCGAATTCCGTCAATCGCTCTGATTAGACCAAATTTCTTTTCAATCTCCCTTCTTGCCATTTCAGATTTTAGTTTTCCGATGTTATAAGTGTTAATCCTTTCGCCGGAGGACCTAATGCTTGTCGTAACGATATGGATATGCGGATGGCCGGCATCCTGATGTTCATAAACCAGGTAAGGTTGTTCCCCAAAACCAATCATGGTCATATATTCATTAGATATAGCACATAGGGTATTCTCTTTTAATTTCTCAGAAGGGGGGAAATTTAAAGAAATATGCAGGGTGTTACTTTTTTTAGCCCTTTCATTCAAAGAAATCAGATTCTGAAACCTTTGCAGCTTGTCATAAAAGTTCATTTTTTCCAGGTCTTTCAGAAAATTACCGGCGTAAATACATGTAGCCTGTCCACTCTGAACCTTTTTCTCATTATAGTTCAGGGCTCGTTTGATGCTGTGCGGGCTGGTTATTTTTGCGACCATAATTCATATATCTGGATTAAATAATCATTGATTTCATAGACTTTATTGATGAAAGATTTATGAGTTGAATCATATATCATCAACCAGGATCTCATTTGCGGAAGCTCATCTAAAGAATGCAATCGTTTAACCGCCTGATTAAAATTGTTGCCGATGGCATTCAATTCTTTCTTAAGAAGTAACATTTCAACTAAAAACTGATCCGCAGATTGATTCCTGTATTTTACGACAACAGGTTTTGACAGCAAAACCTTTCTGGCATATTCGCTTAAATTCCGGCAGGTAGTTTCCTTATAAAATTGTTCTATTTGATTATATTCTGCAGGTTTTACCCGAAAACTGATCCACTCTTTAGCGTCACTCATCACGTTTTATTTATTCATTTAAAATGAACTAATATTGATATCTCTGAAATCCGCCCGTCGACTCCGGAGACACTCGGGCGGCGAGATCCAATTGTGCAACAATTGAACATCTCGCCCGTTGCAATTTTGGCAACGTAATCCGGTTTAAAAACAGGTTAATCTTATAAAAGACCACGGTATTCGCTTTCAAAAATAGAAGTAAGAAATGGAAGGATTTTAGGAGGGCTAAATTTTGGCTATGCTATCATCAGGATTGTGTTTCCTTATGCGGTTAGAAGGAAATTATTTATTTATTCTTTTATGAGAGGGCTTAGATCAGCCCTTCATCCGCAAAGGAGTAATACTGATCTTTGGTTACAATCAGATGATCTAAAACTCTTATGTCAAGGAATTGCCCGGCATTTTTTAGCTTATTGGTTAATTCTT
>DATHPV010000357.1:0-2140 GCA_035483495.1 Puia sp. | reverse complement strand
CTGGATGGGTATTATAAGGATGTAATACTGATTTTGAAAGCATTTGCAAAATTCAACATGCAGATACCGGATTATCGACTTATCATTTGCGGAAAATATAAGCCGTCCACCGGCATCATCATTAAGGAGGCAATGAACAATCTGAAACTGAATGAGGGAATCGTAGAGTTTACGGGATACGTACCTGATGAGCGGCTGCGCGAATATTGTCAAAAGGCAACAGCTTTGATTTCTCCACTGTGGAACGACCAGCGGTCAAAAGCCAGGTTTCCCACAAAAATTGCGAGTTATCTCTTTGCGGCCAGGCCTGTTCTTACCTGTGATGTGGGCGAAACCGGAAAATATCTGAAAGACTTTGAAAATGCTCTTTTTTTTGAACCCGGAGATGAATCAGGATTGTGTCGGCTGATGGAAAAATGTGCACTCGATCAATTCCTCGCTCAGAAGATCGGCAAGGCAGGATACAATCTTGCATCAGAGGCATTTGATTTTCGCAGGCATTCTGAAAAACTAAATAATCTTTTTGAATCAGCTATAAACAACTGAGAGTAACCATCCTATTTAATCTGTAAATATGAAAATTCTTTTTATCGAAGCGTGCAACTATGTTGATTTTCCTATTGGTGGTCAACTGATTTTCGCAGAACAAATTGTAAAGAGTTTCAATGATGAACTTTATCTGGTGGGAATTTCCACCGATGGTACACCCGCTGGCAAATGGGTGAAAAAAACTTTCAATGGGATAAGCTATAACTATTTTGCTTTACATGAAGCAAAAAAAGTGACGGGTAAACCGCTTATTCCACGAAGATTTTCAACTTATTACCACCTGAAGAAATACAAAGATGAGATTTTAAAATTTCAGTATGACTACTCTATGTGTTGTGCACCTGAGGTATTAGTAGCTATCAGAGACTGGGACTTAAAACACCTGACATATAATTTTTCCGGTATTGAAAACCCATTGGCAAACAGCCGGTATTGGTACGGTAAACTGATCAAAAATATCTACGATCCTGTTTTCTACCCGGCACTCAAAAAAGCTGAGTTTGTTTTAGCTGCGGCGGATCGGGATAACATAGAAAAACTAACTATCAACAGCAATGGTGTGTTGAAAAATGGTGAAGTGATTCAATTTCATACCAGGATTGACATGAATATTTTCAGGTACAGGAATAAGCTGGACATGAGGCGGGAATTAAATCTGCCGTTAAACAGTACAATCATCGTTTCCACATCCAGACTGCACTGGATAAAAGGTTGGAAATTGAAACTGGAAGCGTATGCAGAATTTGTAAAAACCCATCCCGATAGTTTTTTATACATGCTGGGCGACGGAGCCTCCCGGGGCGAGGTTGAATCCTTCGTAGAATCAGCAGGACTTTCGGAACATGTGAAATTGTTGGGTTTTCAACCGAGGGAAATAATCGCAAAATATCTGAATGCCGCAGACCTTTTTGTACTGTGCTCATTCCGGGAAGGATGGTCCACTGCACTCCTCGAAGCCAAGGGCTCCTGTATTCCACTATGTGTTACCAATTTTTCTAGTGCAAAAGATATTGTAGACGAAGGTGTGGACGGATACGTTCTGGATTCCCGCGATCCTCATGCATATGCGGTCAATATGGAGAGGGCCCTGGCCCTGCGAATTGATCCAACCGATCAGGAAAATAAAATGCAACGTTATGCAGCCAGCCGCCTGAAAGAAGACTTATTTAAAATATGGGAGGGACAAAATAGTGTGGAATATTTTCAGGAATCGTTATAATCCACTTGCATAAAGTATTATTCATATTGAAAATTCCACCGCCTGTTCATGGCTCAACGCTGATGAACCAGCAGGTGTTGCAATCCAAAGCTATCCGGGAACCATTCGAAACATTTTATTTCCCGCTATCATTGAGTAGCGAAGTATCACAGATTGGAAAGTTATCCTGGAAAAAATTCAGAAAAACAGCTTCAGATTATTTCAGCTTGTACCGGACGATGAAAAGTTTTCGTCCCTCCATCGTTTATTTTACGGTTTCTCCAACAGGAGCGGCTTTATTGAAAGATTTTATATTTTATCGTATCGTCAGGTATTTTAAAACGCCTGTGATATTTCATCATCATGGCAAGGGTGTCAGACTGAATGGAGACC
>DATHPV010000356.1:0-3254 GCA_035483495.1 Puia sp. | reverse complement strand
GTAATGACCCGGCTCATTGACAGCAATACAACCATACCAACAAAGAAATCAGAAACTTTCTCAACCGCCAGTGACAACCAGCCGGGCGTACAAATACATGTGCTGCAGGGTGAAAGGCCAATGGCAAATCAGAATAAAAGTCTGGGTATGTTTAACCTGGACGGCATCCCGCCTGCGCCGAGAGGAGTACCGCAGATCGAGGTCACTTTTGACATCGATGCTAACGGTATCCTGCATGTGGTTGCCAAAGACAAAGGCACGAACAAGGAACAAAAAATACGAATTGAAGCAGGCAGCGGTCTGAGTAAGGAAGAAGTGGAAAAAATGAAAGCTGAGGCTAAAGCAAATGAAGCGACCGATAAAGTGGCGCGTGAACGCGTGGATAAACTTAATCAGGCTGACAGTTTCGTTTTCCAAACAGAAAAACAGCTTAAAGATCTTGGCGATAAAATTCCGGCTGATAAAAAAGCACCCATTGAAGCAGCCCTTGTTCATCTGAAAGAAGCGCAAAAAGAACAGGATATAGCAAAAATCGATGCGGCAATCGCTGAAATTAATACGGCGTGGACTGCTGCCAGTGAACATATGTACAAAAACACTCAGGAAGGCGGTGCACAATCTGCTACAGAAGGACAGCCTAACGGCAACGAGCAGGCGAATGCGGGTAAGAACGCAGAAAATGTTACCGACGCTGAATTTGAAGAAGTTAAATGATATTAACTTAAGATATGGAGATAAGGGCTGACCACTGCGTCAGCCCTTATTATTTAAGCAGTTATGATTGAAAATGAGCGTTGGATATGATATAATTTTTCATAATAAGGGTTTGCATGCATCCTATCTCATCGTATATTTGCACTGCAATTAAGAGCAAAATGATCGCCTTGCAAGCTCAATAGGTTCTACACTTCTTACTAACGATTCTTCAGTGTTCTCCTCGTTTTTGCTCTGAAAGTTTTTAATCTAAAAATGGAATATTTATGAAACAGGTCGTAATGCCATCTATTGTAAAGATGGACAATGAAACACTTAAAAAACTGACTACTGAAGTAAGAGAAACGCTCGCAACTGGTTTAGATATGCCAGCCGAAAAAAAACGTTTTACTCTGGTCAATCTCTGGCAAATACACAGGTCTAAGAAACAACCTACCCGTATCACCAGAAAATGGGCCATTTAATATAGGGTCATTACTTGGAAAGATGGAAAGGATCCAACGTAGTTCTGAATTTTAAACACTGTTATTGAAAACAGTGTTTTTTTATTTCAGGTAAAGCGGCCTACATGATGTCGAGCGCTTTGGCAAAAAACGTGCAAATAAAAGGTAAAACGAGAATACAGACTCCGCCAATTAAGGAGTATAACCAGAAAAATGCAACCACGGAGACGAGAAAAAGAAACCAATAGAGTCCTCTGCCTTTTTTTGTGTTTTCCATGCAGCTAATTTGTTTCGCAAATATATTCTAATTAGAATTGTTTGCGCCACAGTACATTAATTTTATTACAAGTTCCCGTTTTGGTATTTTCGCCACAAGCATGCCGGCTATACACGATTGCCGGCTATTGAACTTCAACCGGAGATGAAATTACATTTTTACTTACGTTTCAGTACCAGGCAGGGTCAGGATCTATTCATTTGCGGAAATATTCCGGAACTGGGTTATCAGAATAAATTAATTACCCAGCCTGTTTTAATGCAGTATAAAAATCACGATTTCTGGGAGATCACTGTAGAGTTAGCCAATCTTCCCACTGATCCGGTGAGTTACTATTACCAGCTAAAAATGGAGGATGATAGCATTGTACATGAATGGGGAAATGACAGGGAAATCAGCATTTCTTCAAAACACGATGAAATGCAAATTTTCGATATCTGGAATCATGCGGGTGAATATGAAAATGCATTTTATACCGGACCATTCCAGGATATCCTTCTTCCCAAAAGTCCGAAGAAATCCGGAAAAAAAACTCCCAAAATCTTTACCCATATTTTCAGAATAAAAGCACCTCTTCTTCACAAAAATGAGGCAGTTTGTATTTCCGGAAACGGTCCGGCGTTCGGGGACTGGTCAATGGCAGATCCGCTCATATTAAGAAAAGTAGGAAACTGGTGGACCATTGAACTTAATTTATCAGGTATCCAGTCTCCGGTACACTATAAATATGGAGTGTATGATGTAAAACACAATGCGCTGGTTCAGTTTGAAAATGGCCCTAACAGAATTATTCTTGGCGATGTGCAGGATGACCGGCTGACTATTCTTCATGATGGGTTTATTCGTCTTCCTAACAGCACCTGGAAAGGAGCGGGAGTAAGCATACCGGTATTTAGTTTGCGTTCCAAGAGTTCACTGGGTACCGGAGAATTTGCCGACATCAGATTACTGGTGGATTGGGCGCACAAGACCGGACTCAAAATGATACAGATCCTTCCGGTAAATGACACTTCTGCAACGGGCACCTGGATAGACTCATATCCTTACGCTTCTATTTCCGCGTTTGCCCTGCATCCGTTATATCTTAACCTGGAAGAGATGGCGGGTAAAAACAACCCTTCGCTTATTAAATCGCTCAAAACGATACAAAAGCAACTGAACGGTCTGGCAGATCTTGATTATGAAATGGTAATGCAGACAAAAACGGCAGCTGCGAAAGAATTATTCAACGGAGTGAAAACATCGTTCCTGAAAGATCCTGATTACCTGGAATTTTTCGATCTCAACAAAATATGGCTCGTTCCATATGCTGCATTTTGTTATCTGAAGGAAGTAAATGGATCCGCAGATTTTTACAAATGGAAAACATATGGTAAATATTCCAAGCTTACAGTAGATCGCCTTACTTCACCACAATCCAAGCAATACGACCAGATCACTTTTTATTATTTTATACAATATCATTTGTATCGTCAACTGCGAAAATCAGTTCACTATGCCCATGAAAACGGTATCATCATAAAAGGAGATATACCGATTGGCGTATACCGGCACAGCTGCGATGCATGGGTTTCTCCCGAGTTATATCATATGGATATGCAGGCCGGCGCACCTCCCGACCCCTTTGCCGTGAAGGGTCAGAATTGGGGCTTTCCGACATACAACTGGGAAAGAATGGCTAAAGATTCATTCCAATGGTGGAAGAACCGGTTCTCACAAATGGCGATTTATTTTGATGCATTTAGAATTGATCATATACTTGGTTTCTTCCGGATATGGAGTATACCGATTTCCCAGACGGAGGGAATTATGGGACATTT
>DATHPV010000355.1:0-3445 GCA_035483495.1 Puia sp. | reverse complement strand
CCCGGGCGCTTTGTTTGGTAAGTCTTACTATATGGATAAGCAGTTCGGAATCTTCAACCGGCAATCTGATGACCAGATCAATAAGGATGCAGACGGGAATTATCAATCCACCGCGATTGCCAAAGGAAATAAATTAACAATTGCACCCGAATACGATCAGCAGCGTTTATCCATCCTCGTTGTAAAAGGTGGAGAGTTGCAGTTGCTGGATGGAAGGGCAAGACATAATAATGGATGGTTTGTAGTGCGTGCGCTCGTTAATAAAGGAGCCTCACAAAATGCAATTGAATGGCTGGTTACGCCAAATGCAATCAAGGGTTGGCGTTCTGATCCCGTTGTTCAGGTATCACAGGTAGGCTACCATCCTTTGCAAAAAAAGATCGCGGTAATTGAACTGGATAAAAATGATCCGGAGAGAAAAGAAGCAGGTCTATATCGCGTTGAAACAAACGGTGAGTTTAAGACGGTGCTGATCTCAAAGCCAAAAGACTGGGGAAATTTTCTACGCTATCATTACCTGCAGTTTGATTTTACAAGTGTTCAGGACCCGGGTATGTACGTAGTGAAGTATGGAAAATATCAGACGAATATTTTTCAGATCAGCAAAGACGTTTACAAAAATGGCGTCTGGCAACCGACGCTCGAATATTTTTTACCCGTGCAGATGTGTCATATGCGGGTGAATGAAAAATATCGCGTATGGCATGGCCTCTGTCATATGGACGACGCGAGAATGGCGCCGATCGATTCAAATCATTTTGACGGATATATTCAGGGACATTCAACACTGACGTCGTTTCGCTCGGGTGAAACGGTGCCAGGACTGAATCAGGGTGCATGGCATGATGCAGGCGATTTTGATATTAGGGTTGAATCACAATCTGAAACGGTCCTTGGTCTTACACTGGCATATGAACAGTTTAATGAGAAATATGATAATACAACTGTTGACCAACGGTCACACATAGTCGAAATACAACAGCCAGACGGAAAGCCCGATTTGCTTCAACAGATTGAACATGGATTGTTGTCGATTATTGGTGGATATCAATCGATGGGAAGATTTTATCGGGGCATCATTGAACCAAGTCTTCGGCAGTATACGGTTCTAGGCGATGCTGTAGATATTACAGATGGGAAACCAGGAAACGCCGATGACCGATGGGTTTTTACAGAAGACAATCCTTCCAGAGCACTTGAAGTCGCTTCTGCACTGGCTGCCGCGAACAGGGTCATGAAAGGATTTAATGATGCTCTTTCACAACAGTGTTTACAAATTGCAGAAACGGTTTGGAACGATACAAAGGAAAAGAACCTGCTCGACAGAGTCGCGCTGGCAGTGGAGTTGTTGACAACGACTCGTGATAAAAAATATGCCGATTTTTTGATCGCGCATACTTCAATGATTGCCGCCAATATTAGTCGCACGGGTTGGCAGGTCGGCAAAGTTTTGCCTTTGATCAACGATGACTCCTTTAAAAAACAAATCACTGATTCAGTAAGATCGTTCTTTGCTAAAAGCCAGGAAGAAGGTAAGTTAACGCCTTACGGGGTTCCATACAGACCGAATATCTGGGGCGCAGGATGGGATATTCAGCATTTCGGTTATCGGCAGTATTTTTTACACACTTCATTTCCCGAAATATTTCCAACGGATTATATGTACAGTGCGCTGAACTTTATTCTGGGTTGTCATCCCGGCGATAATGTTTCTTCTTTTGTTTCAGGTGTCGGTGCAAATTCCATGATACCAGGCTATGGTTTTAACAGGGCAGACTGGTCCTATATTCCAGGGGGCGTTAGTTCGGGTACTGCATTGATTCGCCCTGATTTTCCTGAATTACTTACATGGCCTTATCTATGGCAGCAGGGAGAATATGTTTTGGGTGGGGGTACAACAGATTATCTTTTTCTTGTTTTAGCTGCAGACCATTTACTGAACAGGTAGTTTGCCATTCAGTCGATCCACGCAATTACTGAGTGCACGATAGTTATGATATGTCGCCTTCCAGATCTGTCCCTTCAACGCGGTCTTACGTTCCGGTGAATTATCGATGCCTTCGTCGTACCAGTCACCATAAGTGTGGTCGATCAGATAAGTCTGAATATAGGTCCACATGATCTTAAACTTTTCAAAATAATGATGCGGATCATTGGGAAAATAATCCGACATCAGGAGAAGGGTGTTCAAACCTTCCGCCTGCGCCCACCAGTTTTTGCTTTTCCTTAAAATAGTAATGGTAGAATCTCTGTTGAAATAAAATCCTTCATCATAAAACCCACCCACTTTATCGTCCCATCCATTTTTCAATGCATGGTCGATCAAACGTTTTCCAATCCTCAGTGTGGTGGTGTCATTCTGAATTCCCAGTACATGAGACGATTCCAGCATCAGGTAGGTGGTCTCCACATCATGTCCGAAAGAAACATAATCCAGGTTATGATGTTTGAGAATATAATCTCTGGTTGAATCATGTACAGAAACCGGTGTCCAGTCTGTCTGAAAAAATAAAGTCAGATTTCCTCTCGGTGTGATGATCCGGTCACGAATTAGAAATAACATTTCCTGTAAACGTTCTCTAACCAGGTCATCTTTCCATATTTCATATAAAGCAGTCAGTGCTTCCAGAATATGTATGGAACTATTTTGATCTTTGTAACCTGTTTCGGCGGTGGCAGGAGTGCCTGCTGTTCTGATAATAGGCGTTCCGTCTCTCTGCAGATGCTGGAAATATCCTTTGTGCACGGGATCATGGCTGTGATTTTCGAGCCAGTAAAAGGATTTTTTTGCAAAGGCAAGTACGGAAGTATCGTGGGTCATTTCATAGTATGCCGCGAGTGCATAAATGCCAAATGCATTTCCATAAGCTTCTTTGTTTCCGGGCGAGCCTGCTGGCAGTTCTCCGTTGCGATTTACTAATGTAAAAAACCCGCCGTATTGTTTATCCCACATTTTACCGATCATGAATTCATAACCGATGGTCGCATCTTTGCGATAAAATGATTTTTCAGGATAACGAAGCGCTGCTTTTGCATTCACCCAGGTATGACGTGCCTGTGTTACAATCATCTTTTGCTGATCGCCTGTGGGTTTGAGATCGTAAGTGAAGGTCGAAAGAAATCCTCCATAAATGGTGTCGATGGATTGAGGATACCATTTGTTGAGCAAATCATTTTCCAGCGACTCTTCCATTTTTACGGCAATCTGCTTTTTCTCCTCGGCGGATGGAAATTGTGCGTACAGAGTACTATTCGTTAAAAGCAGGAGTAAAATGATTTTTATTTTCATGGCCTAATCGTTTTCGCTTCTCAATATATATTTCCTTTTCTTATTGGTTGAACTGAGTTCCCGGATATGCGTAATTCCACCTTTGTGTAGAAAAACGATAGAGGAATTTTCCGCAGCAGAGTTTTCAGGAATCTCTTCATGCAATCCGTCAATCGT
>DATHPV010000354.1:0-6876 GCA_035483495.1 Puia sp. | reverse complement strand
AAGAAGGGGATTTAATAAATATGAATCCACCAAGATTATGCGCGACCGGAATTATTTCGGATGCATGATGGTTGAAACAGGAGAAGCCGATGCGATGATCTCCGGCCTCACAAAAAATTATCCTGATACAATCAGGCCGGCAATAGAAATTATTGGTACGGAAGAAGGAGTTAAGAAAATCGCTGGTATGTATCTGATGCTTACAAAAAAAGGCCCTCTTTTTTTGGCAGACACTACGGTAAATTTCAATCCCACCGCAGAAGAGCTGGCTGATATCACGCTGCTGGCCGCTAAAGAAGTCCGGCATTTCAATCTCGTTCCCCGTATTGCAATGCTGAGCTATTCGAATTTCGGCACCAGCAATTCACCGGAGGCCCGCCTCGTTGCGAAAGCCACTGAACTTGTTAAATTAAAAGACCCGAGTCTTATTGTCGATGGTGAAATGCAGGCTAGTATAGCACTTAATAATGAAATTCTGCGGGAGAATTACCCGTTTAGCACTTTGGTAGACCAGGAAGTAAATACACTTATCTTTCCGAATCTTGCGGCTGGTAACATCGCCTATAACATTTTGAAAGAATTGGGTGCCGCAGATGCCATCGGTCCCATTTTACTCGGCATGAAGAAACCGGTTCACGTTTTGCAATTGGGAAGTTCTGTTAGAAATATTTTTAATATGGCACTGGTAGCCGTAATTGACGCACAAACCAAGTGCAAACAGACACCCGAAGAAGCCATGCTCAGATCGCCGTGGTGGAAGAGAACCAAGAAATAAACCGTAATTTCATCGCAGGAATTAACATGAATATTTTTACAGAACTGGGTCGGTTTATATTGATGCTGAAGGATATGTTTTCCAAACCGGAAAACCTGAAGATGTACTGGAAGGAGTTGATGCATCAGTGTGTTGAAATTGGAATACGCTCACTGGGAATCGTCGTTATCATTTCGATATTTATGGGAGCAGTTTCTGCACTGCAAACAGCCTATCAGCTGGTTAGTCCCCTGATCCCCTTATCTACGATTGCTCAAATTGTTCGTGATACCGTTATTCTTGAATTTTCACCCACCCTCGTTTGTATAGTACTTGCAGGCGTTGTTGGAAGCAAGATTGCCGGGGAATTGGGAAATATGCGGGTAAGCGAACAGATTGATGCGCTGGAAATAATGGGAATTAACACAAAGACCTACCTGATCCTTCCTAAAATAATGGCCGCCATGATCACCATCCCGCTGTTGGTGATTATTTCGGCCGTGCTCGGTATAGCAGGAGGTAAACTGGCTGCAGTTGGTACGGGTATTGTTTCCACTTCTCAATTTGATAAAGGGCTTCTACAATATTTCAAACCGTTCAATGTATTATTTGCACTGGTGAAATCCTATTGTTTTGCCTTCATCATTTCAAGCATTTCCTCGTTTTATGGATATTATGTGAACGGCGGAGCGCTTGAAATCGGACGAGCCAGTACTAAATCAGTTGTGGTTAGTTGTATATTGATTCTGTTGATGGATTATGTTCTTTCAGACATACTTTTATAAGCGGATTTTATGATTGAGGTTAAAGATTTAAAAAAAGGTTTTGATGGTAAAGCTGTCATTAATGGAGTAAGTGCTGTTTTCGAAACCGGCAAATGCAACCTTATCATTGGATCCAGCGGAAGCGGGAAAACGGTTTTAATGAAATGCCTGGTGGGCTTATTTGAACCGGATTCCGGAGACATCTCATACGGAGGTAAGGATTTCACAAGCATGGATGAAAACGACCGGAAAGTTCTTCGTCAGCAAATCGGAATGTTGTTTCAGGGTTCGGCACTTTTTGACAGTATGACTGTAGAACAAAATATCATGTTTCCGCTGGATATGTTTACCGTTGATAATTTTGCAAAAAAGCTCACCCGCGTAAATGAAGTTCTGGAGCGTGTGAATCTAAAGGGAGTAAACAATAAGTTTCCTGCAGAAATCTCAGGTGGTATGAAAAAAAGGGTAGGTATTGCACGCGCCATCGTTTTGAATCCCAGATATCTTTTCTGCGATGAACCAAATTCGGGACTGGATCCGCAAACATCTATATTGATTGATAAACTAATCAAGGAAATTACGATCGAATATAATATCACCACCGTAGTAAACACTCACGACATGAATAGTGTAATGGAAACCGGGGATCATATTATTTATATGTATGAAGGTGTTAAAGAATGGGAAGGTACCAACAAGGAAATCATTTTCAGCAAGAATAAAAAATTAAATGATTTCATATTTGCATCCGAATTCCTGCAGGATGCTAAAGACATGCGGCAACTGGAAATGAAAGGAAAGATTGATAACAACAGGAACATGGATGAATTGCTGAAATAACTAATTTTGATATCTGGAAAACCTTCTAAAAAAGCAAAATGGCAGTATTAGTCAATAAGAATTCAAAAATAATCGTACAGGGATTTACCGGAACGGAAGGAAGTTTTCATGCTTCTCAAATGATAGAATATGGAACTCAGGTAGTTGGTGGCGTTACTCCCGGCAAGGGAGGCGGCAAACATCTGGACCGCCCCGTTTTCAATACGGTTGCAGATGCGGTAAAAACTACTGGCGCCAATGTGTCGATTATTTTCGTACCACCTGCATTCGCAGCGGATGCCATCATGGAATCTGCTGAAGCGGGCATTCCTCTTGTAGTTTGCATTACAGAGGGAATTCCGGTACAGGATATGGTTAAAGCAAAACACTATCTAACAGGTACGAACAGCCGATTGATCGGACCGAATTGTCCGGGAGTTATAACTCCGGAAGAATGTAAAGTGGGTATCATGCCGGGCTTCGTTTTCAAGAAAGGAAAAATAGGAATTGTATCCAAGTCAGGAACGCTTACCTATGAAGCAGCAGACCAGGTGGTAAAAGCAGGTCTGGGTATTTCAACTGCTATCGGAATCGGCGGAGATCCTATTATTGGTACAACTACCAGAGAGGCTGTAGAATTGCTAATGAATGATCCGGATACCGATGGGATTGTTATGATAGGTGAAATCGGAGGCAGCATGGAAGCGGAAGCTGCAAAATGGATTAAAGCAAATAATCGCAAGCCTGTTGTCGGATTTATTGCCGGACAAACAGCACCTCCCGGACGCCGTATGGGCCATGCAGGTGCAATAATCGGAGGTGCGGATGATACTGCTGCTGCCAAAATGAAAATAATGACGGAGTGTGGTATCGAAGTGGTGCAGAGTCCCGCAGATATCGGAGCAACGATGGCGAAGGTTTTGAAAGGTTTAAGGCAGAAAGCGTAAAGCGTAAGTCTAGAGACTTACAGCTCACAACTCACAACCTATAATCCATAACTCATAACTCATAACTAATTAACTCCTCCTGAATTTCAGTGAGGATTTTTTTATAAATGTAGTTTTAGGCTTTAAGGTTTAGGCATTGAATTATCAACGCTATGGAAAAAGTGGATGTATTAATAGTCGGCCAGGGGTTATCAGGAACCTGGCTTGGATGGTGGTTGCATAAAACAGGACTTTCGTTTAAAATTATTGATCAGTCGAATAAAAATAGTGCTTCCAGGCGCGCAGCGGGATTGATCAATCCGGTTACAGGAAGAAGGATGGTCACTACCTGGATGATTGATCAACTTATTCCATTTGCAAAAAATTCTTATAGGGAGATAGGAGAATTCCTGAATAGTTCGTTTATAAGTGAAACTTCTGTAATTGATTTTTTCCCAAGCGTTCAGATGTTACAGTCGTTTCAAAAACGGTATGAAGAAGACCCGCAATATTTAGCAACGGGCGATGATCGCGAAAAATATTCAGAATGGTTTCGATATGATCTTGGGTGGGGTGCTATTCAGCCTTGCTTCCTGGTCCAGGTAGAGAAATTGTTAGCCAGGTGGCGGGTATGGCTCTTGGAAAATAATTTACTTGTAGATGAGATTTTCGACATTTCAATTTTGCGGGAAAATAAAGAAGGAATCGATTATTCGGGCATTCATGCCAGTTATATTATTTTTTGCGATGGCAGGTCTTCCGCTCAAAACGCATATTTTGAAAAACTACCTTTTGCAATGAATAAAGGTGAAGGAGTACTGGTCGAATTAACCGGATTGCCAAAGGATAAAACTTTCAAAAAAGGCATGAGCCTGATTCCTTACAGCGAAAATATTTTTTGGCTTGGATCCTCCTATGAATGGGAATTCAAGGATGAAAATCCTTCTGAAAATTTCAGGGAAAATGTAGTGCACTGGTTAACCACCACTTTGAAAATACCATATACAATTTTGGAACATTTTGCAGCTGTTCGTCCTGCCACTCTTGAACGCAGGCCCTTTGTCGGCTTTCATCCCCTCCAACCAGGGATTGGTATATTAAATGGAATGGGAACCAAGGGATGTTCGCTGGCCCCGTATTTTGCCCGGGAATTGGTAAATAAAATTCAAGGGGATGGGATTATTAATCCCCTTGCGGATATAAGACGATTTGACAGGATCCTTTCCAAACGGACGTAATTAGGTTAAGAATTATTAATTGTCCGTTGTATTGTTGAAAGAGTCAGGCGAAAATCATTCAGACCTTAAACTTTTTACTGGGTTAGCAACCGCTGATTTGATCGATTCAAAGCTGACGGTGCATAAGGCAATAAACAATGCAGAAAATGCACCAATTGCAAAAACGCCCCAACCTATTTCTATGTGATAGGCAAACCCCTGTAACCACTGATGAATTGCATACCAGGAAATAGGGATTGCAATAATAATCGCAATGAAAACCACTCTGGTAAAGTTTGTTGAAAGCAGATAAACGATATTGAAGACTGATGCGCCCAATGTTTTGCGAACACCAATTTCTTTTGTTCTCTGTTCTGCTATGAAAGCAGACAATCCATAAAGTCCCAGGCAGGAAATGAAAATTGCAAGAATAGCAAATATATTAAAGAGGCTGCCAATCCGTTGTTCACCTTTATACAGGTTTGCGAGATCTTCATCCAGAAAACTGTATTCGAAAGGATATGCCGGATTGAGTTGCAAACAGATTTTTTCCAGTGATTTGATAGTCTGATCGGTACTTCCAGGTTTTGTTCGCACAAAAATGTACCCTCCATATTTATTCAAACGCAATACCAGTGGTTCTATCGATTGTTGAATTGGTTTGAAATTAAAATCTTTTACTACACCGATTATAGTTCCTTTAATTTGTCCGAAACTTAAAGATTTGCCGACGGCATTTTTTACAGTCATGCCCATCGTTCTGACAGCAGTTTCATTCACCACATAGTTTGAACTGTCGCCTTTAAATCCGGATGAGAAACCCCGGCCGTTCAAAACTTTCATCTGAAAAACTTTCGTAAAGTTTTCATCCACATCCATGGATGGTATAACAATTTGCGATTTCGGATCCTTGCCCTGCCACTGTACATCAACGGTGCCGGTAACCAATTCTGTCGGCAGATCCGAAATAATGGAATAGTCACTGGTTAACGGACGCTGTTTGAGCTCCGTTTTTATAGCACCGAGTTTATTCCATAATTCACCGGTCATTCTTACATATACCAGATTTCGTTTTTCAAATCCCAGGTTCATGTTTTTAATGAAATGTAGTTGCTGATATACAACAGCGGTACCCACTAGTAGAACAATCGAAACGATAAATTGGATTACGACAAGCGTATTTCTAAAAACCAGGTTGCCACCCATTGATTTCAGTTTTCCTTTTAAAACTTTTACTGGCTTAAAACCTGAGAGATATATAGCCGGATAGATACCCGAAATCAATCCTGTAACAAGTGAAAGACCCAATAACGATAGCAACAATTTCAAATCAATATTTCTAAAACTCAGAGATTTGTCGGCAATATTATTAAATGCGGGAAGAAGTAACCATACGAGCATCATCGCAATTCCGAAAGCGAGCAATGAAATAAAAACAGATTCTCCCAGAAATTGGCCGATAATCTGGTATCGTTCAGCACCTACAACTTTTCGAAGTCCTACTTCCTTGGCACGTCTTGCCGACCGCGCGGTGGCGAGATTCATGAAATTGATACAGGCGACTGCAATAACAATAATGGCAACGATGAAAAATATATTTACATATTGCATATTACCATGACCCGGCTGATCTATCTGTAATGCCTGACCCAGGTGAATACTCAATAAAGGCTGCAAGTGAAATTCTACTTTAAATTCCGACACATGTACTTTGTAAATCTTCAGAATTTGATTTGTCAGATTGGCCAATGCAGAAGGCGAGGTGTTATCGTTCAACTCCAGATAGGTGTAGTAATTGAACGAGTCCCAGGTTTTACTTTTTAGATCATAGTCGGTGGCTTCAATAGCCGACATCGGAATAATAAAATCGAATTGGAGATGAGAGTTGGAAGGAATGTTTTCAAGAACTCCAACTACTTTATAATTATCCGCATTATTTATTCGAATAAGTCTTCCCAACGGATCCTGTTGCCCAAAATATTTCACGGCCATATTTTCTGTAATCAAAATTCCACCTGGATTTTGAAGAGCGGTATTTTTATTTCCTTTTAACAAGGGATAATTAAACATTTCAAGGAAATTTGAATCGGCATAGATCAATCTTTTTTCCTGAAATTTTTGAGTGCCAACTTCAAAAACTGCGCTGTGATTCTTAGAAATCCTTGTGATATTTTTGATCGCTGGCAATTGACTTTTAAGTCCGGCTGCCACTCCTGCGGGTGTAACAGCTGCTTTAAAATCTCCCACATTGTCGGTAAGTCTGAATAACCGGTCAGCATTTGAATTAAACCTGTCAAAGCTTTGTTCCTCTCTTACCCACAATAATATAAATATGCTGCATGTCATCCCTATGGCTAATCCCGCGATATTAATAATGGAAAAGGCTTTATGCTTAC
>DATHPV010000353.1:0-5642 GCA_035483495.1 Puia sp. | reverse complement strand
GACCAGTAATAAGCCGCCTAATATCAATGATATTCTCCGGCCATTTTTTTCAAATACGATGGCGAGTCCTGCGATGATAAGGGCTGCGCCGGTTAAGAGGACCCAGAAACCAAGACCTCGAATCCGGCTATGATCCGGCGGGAAGATCATTGGGTGAAAGTCCTTATAGTAAAATTGCCCCAGGCCGGTTCCGGCAATAGCGATGCCATAAAATAGACGTCCTGTTTTGATGAGTTTTTCCATAGATTGCTTTTACGTTCTATCAAATTTCGGGAAGGATTAAAAGAATAACGCATTTGATGGTTGTTCAAATGCGAACATTCTGAAACAAGGTATAAAAGGAGATCATGTTAACTGACGAACATCTTCTGTCAAAAGTCAAACTGCAAATTGAAACCAGATTGGGTTGGGGGAACAGTGCAGATTGGACTAACCAGGATTTTGTTAATTTAAGCAGTAAGTTCAAAGAAGATTTTGAACTATCAATCAGCCACGTTACCCTCAAAAGAATTTGGGGGAAAGTGAAGTACGCCGGTATGCCTCAAATTTATACTTTGAATGCCCTCGCAGAATTTGCAGGTTTCGAAAACTGGAGAAATTTTAAAGTCAGGTTGGAAGCCGAAACATCGGCAAATACAGGTTTTTCTAAAATCCATTTCCGTAAAATAATAGGAATCAGCGCAGCTTTACTGGTCTTTGTAGCTATCGTCCTGATTTTCGCATATCCTTCAAAAAAGAAATTCAATGTAAAGAATTATTCACTCAGTATTCATAAGATACTTTCTACCGGTTTACCCAACTCAGTGATTTTTAATTACGATGCTGGAGAAGCTGTTTCTGATTCAGTAATCATACAGCAATCATGGGATGACAGGCTTCGAACTACCGTCTCCAAAAATCAACACCAGCATACATTAATCTACTATTATCCCGGGTTCTTTAATCCTAAGTTGATTGTTGACGGTGAGATTGTAAATGAACAAAAACTATTAATTCCTTCGAACGGATGGATGGCGGCAGTCAGCCATACACCTGTGCCCATATATTTTAAAAAAGAAGAAGTAATAGCGGATGGTAAAATGGAATTGCCTATCGACCTGTTAAAAGAAAAAAATATTCCTTTATCTCCCGAAGCACCTCTGGTATCATATTGCAATGTGCAGGATTTCGGCCCCATATATGCCGATCATTTCCATTTCGAAACATCATTGCGTAATGATTACAGTGAGGGCTCATCGGTTTGCCAGCTGACGAATATCTATCTGCTTTGTGAAGGTACCGCAATTGGTATTCCACTATGTGTAAAAGGCTGTGAATCTTCGATCAATTTCTTTTTTGCAGGGTACTCTATTTCAGGAAAACAAAAAGACCTGTCGGCGTTCGGTGTTGACTTTGATAATTATGTGAAAGTCCGGGTTGAGTCGGCGGATGGGAAAGCATTTGTATTTTTAAATGACAAACTGGCCTATGAAGTTCCCGGGAATATAAGTCACACAAAGATTATCGGTATAGATTACGTTTTTCAGGGAACCGGATCAGTTAATTATGTAAAACTCACAAACGAAAACATTTCGTTTGAGGACAAGTTTTAGATAAGTCCGATCCATAGATTGTCCAAAAAGTACAACTTTAAAAATGATATATGATTCTGGCTACATCCTTTCGGGAACAAATCTGCTGGTTGTTCATACTCGCGATTCCGGTTGCCTGCATAACATGGACAGTTACTCATGAAAAGATATTTGAAGAGCCCAGGAAATACTGTGAACGACGTTGTCAAATGGGAAGGTCCTTTGCTGAAAGAAAATTCTTCTATTTGTTTACATGTGAATATTGCTTTAGTCATTATATCGCGCTTATTTTTCTTTTGATCACCCGATTCCATTTGTTAATGGAGGGATGGCGTGGATATCTTATTGCAGGGTTTTCATTGGTATGGGTCGCTAATTTCTATATGAGTCTTTTCGGTTTGTTGCGCACAGATCTTAAAAAAGAAAAAACAGCAATTGAGAAAATGGATGACAACTAATAGGAAGTTAACTGTCTCTGTAATTATTGTCCATACAGAGACCTTATAGAGACGTTACAGGGACCATATAGAGATCTTTTACCCCAATGCTGCCTCAATGCAACCTCGATGCATCCTCAAGCCACTCTCCGAGTTAGGCTAAAGATCGAAGTCTGCGTTTACTTAGTTGTAACACTTCGTGAATCTGCGCGGAAATACCAAAGAGGTATCATCCCGATTTCAAAGAGGAGTCATCCCGAAAGAACAATCCCGCATATTCATGTCACATCCATAATTCATGACAAAAGCCGGTAAAAACTTCCACAGTTCTCTTCCGGACAAAAAAGGCGAGAACTCCATTTAATTAGTAATCAAACATTTGGACAATCAAATATTTTTCGTTCCCAAGCGGCACGATTTGGGAATAGAATTAAACAGGATTCACTTTAACGATTCTCAAATTTTAAATCATATACCCATGGCAGAATTACACGTTCAACGAAAAAAAAATAATAGTATATGGCTTTGGCTCATCCTGGCTGTTATTATTATAGTTGGTGCACTCTATTACTATATCAATTACTATCAGAAGAAAAACCAGGTAAGCACTACTAAAAACGGTACATCCATGAATATGGAAAGATCATCTCACACAGATTTATTAAAAATTAAAAACTCAATTTATGTCAGCTAAAGAATATGTCTATAATAGCCGTTTGAAAGAATTACACGCAAGCGATTATGAAATGGTAAAAGGCGAACCTGATATCCGGGGATGGAAGGTAGTTACCCTTCAGAACCAGGAAATCGGGAAAATAGTCGATTTGTTATTCGATGAAGTCTCAAAACGTGTGAGGTATCTTGTACTCGATCTGGATGGTAAATCGCTGAATCTTCTTTCCCGAAATATTCTTATACCCATTGGCCTGGCTGAATTGCACAGGGGTGAAAAAGTTGTTTACTTTCCTGAATTGACAGTTGCCCACCTCGCTTCGCTTCCAACTTACGAAAAAGGTAAAATAACAATTGAAACGGAATATGCCATACGTTCAGTATTTGCACCAAATACCGGGGTGAGTTATCTGGATCAGGATTTTCACAATCAGGACAAATTCTATAATCACGAGCATTTTAATGAAGAAAAATTTTACAGACCACGTATTGAAAAGGTGGAGGATAACTCTGCGTTGAAAAATGAAATAAAGGAAAATATAGAAAGAGTAAAAGATTCTGTTCGAAAAATGGAAGCTGACGTAGAAAGACTTGGTAAAAAAGAATTTTAAGGACGGAAAGATAAATTAGCAAAATCGCCGGGTAATCCGTCGGTCCACAGGCCAAATTTTTCTCCTTTGTGATTCCTGAATCGTTTTATTGTTAAGCAGGGCTTCGGAGAATAGTTTGAATAAACGCAAACACTATCTGTTGTAACGTTGATTGTAGCATGAAACCAGGCATCCGGATTGGGTGCCTCACTTATTCCGTGTTCAAAAACCAACGGCTGACTGGTTCTTAACTGTTGCCAGTCATGATCAGGAAGGCTCATATACTGTACCATATGTTGCCTTCGAAGCGCGTCCGTGCTTTTAAAATTGAATGGTCTGAAATAAACCGACTCGTAATCATTTGAATCTTTGCCACTAAAAGCCAATCCTATAAAACTTTTTCCCATTTCATTTTTGCCCTTAAGATCGATATCAATATGGCCTGTTGAAAAGCTCGTATCCTTAATCCATACAATTCCTTTAATCTCTACTGCAGCCTTCGTGGTATTTTTGATTATCATCGCCTGGTTATTTTTATCAGTTTCCAATCTTCCCGCCGTTAGTAAAGCTGCAAGGTTATAAGAATGAATATTTAAATTTTGAACCACTCCCGGAATATTCTTTGTAATCGTAAGATTTGCGAAATCATTTGTTAGTCCGTCAGAATATAATCCAAACAAACCGTCTGATCTGCCTTCGAGCATAGTTACTTCCAGCGATGGTGTTTCATGGTGATTCACATATACTTTGGCATTGCTGCCATTAATGACAATGGTTGCATGAAACCACTCATCAGCTTTTGGTGGTGGAACAATTCTGTTCTCGTAAACACCAGGGTGTTCTTTTCTTAAACGCGCGTAATTGTAATCTGGAATCTGCATGTATGCGAGGGACCATTTCCATCTGGTGCTGTCTGCATTCCGGAAATTGAAAGGTCTGAAATAAATAATATTACAATGAGTGGTGTCAGAGCCATGGAAAGCAATTCCCAGAAAACTCTGAAGAAATACATCCTTACCTCTGAGATCAATATCTATTACGCCATCTGTAAAATCGATGCCCTTCAGCCAAACGATCCCTTTGGTTGTAATGGCTCCCGGTTTGTCGCCTGTAAGTACCGAAGTTCCATATGCAGGGACAGTTTCAATTTGATTATTGCGTAACATGTCTTGCAGATTATATTTAACCGCCTGGGCGCTGAGGCTCAAAACAGCAAACAGGAAAGGAATGAATAAAAGTGAAATTTTCAGATTCATTTATCATTGTTTTGCCAAGAGGATACGAAAGACATGCCAGTTTCCAAAATGTTGAGATCGATTAAGTTATTAAACAACAGATGCGATCATACTGTTCGTTTTTCAATTTGTTGTTCGGATTCGGTACAGCAATTATACTGAATGGAAGTTATTTGAAAATACTGACTTCCGTTTCTGTGTTTCATTCCGGTTTGCGATAACTGGTTTGCATTAAAAAATATAATACCTTGAGTGGATTCAAACGATTGCATATATGAAAAAGACGATTTTCGGGATACTTATTTTCACAATATTTGTTACTGCCTGGACAATACTTCCCAAGTCTGCTACTGTTTTTTCCACAAATTTTCAAACCAAAGACAGCTCAGACTGGAAACAATTATTCAACGGAAAAAATCTGGATGGCTGGAAGCACGTTGGTCCCGGAAGCATGATTATTACGGACGGACTTATGCAAACTCAGGGAGGTATGGGTCTTACATATTATGCAGGAAATAAATTCGGCAACTGTAAGATACGCGCAGTTTTTAAAATGAAAACTTTTAACGACAATTCGGGTGTATTTATCAGAATTCCCATAGAACCGCTCGAACCTTGGATGCCTGTTTTCTACGGGTATGAAGTGCAGATCGACAATCATCCTGAAACTTCTAATGAAGACGAATATCATATTTCCGGAACACTCTATTCTCTTACCAAGCCGATGTCTAAATCTGGTAAACCGGGACCACAATGGAATACGATGGAGATAACGCTGGATGGTCCGCGCACGATCGTTGTACTGAACGGTGATACAGTAACAGATTATACAGAAGGACAACCGACAACAGTTCGCAAATTTGATTTCGAGCCATATCGTGGAATCCGGCCGAATGAAGGGTATATCGGATTACAGAATGAAAGTGATCACAGTGTGGTTTTTTTTAAAGAAATCGCTGTGCAGGCATTGCCTGGTCATGAATTGCCAAACTAGTCTGATACTTTATATCACGTTAACCTCCTCAAAATGGAAATAAAGAAAAACGCCGAAAGCAAACGATCTATCAGCAGGAATGACTTTATCAGGAAGGCCGCATTGGCAACCGCCGGATTTTATATTGTTCCGCGTCATGTGCT
>DATHPV010000352.1:0-4075 GCA_035483495.1 Puia sp. | reverse complement strand
TCCTGCAATCAGGATGGTAATCGCCGACAATGAATTTAGAGGACATTTCACAATTCGTAGATATACGTTATATGTCTTCGTTAGCTTACTATGCGAAGGGTAAATTGTGAACCGTTAATATCAGGCAAAAAGGCTATTGTTGTTAATAGGCGCAAAAGTTATTTTTGATTGCGAAGTTGTTTGATAAGTGATAATTCCTTCAATATCCAAAACCAGCTAAGTTTCCATTATCCGTTAGAAATTCATGTAAATCTGATTTCTTCCAATTTTCTTATCCTTTCGAAAACCTGCTTTAATCCAATATATCCTAACCGGAAAACAGGGCTTTAATTGAGTCTGGATGCCCTCAAAGAATAAATCCAATCCTGTAGAAACGAGCTTGATTAAGCTCTGTAAAGAAATCCTGCTCCTAAAATCTGATCCTTGGAAAAACATTTGAAATCCAAAATTCATAAGGAACCGGAAACAATACCCGTATTCGTTTGAACAACCAACATCTATCCCATACCCCTGCTAAGTTTTCATATAAATTTAGCAGGGGAAGCTCATCAGGAGAACTTATCCTGCTCTTTATCCGCTTTCAGGTTCTCATTTATCATTAAATCTAAATAATCGATCTTTATAGAAAGATCAGGAATGCATTTTTCTTTCAATTCAAATGCGCCAAATAATAATGAAACCAATAAGCCCTCCCGGAGAAAACCGATTTTCCCTGTAAATGATCTTTTGAGAAACTATTTACAACAACATGGACGGGAGGTTAAACTACCAGTTTCCTACTCAGATCTGTTACATGTCGCTTATGCAGTTCCGTTAAAAGACAAAAATGGGAAGGATAGTCTGTGGGAAACTGTGTCATACGATATGCAACATTGGCAATACATTCGAAGCGGCTTAGTGAAAATGTATGCAATCTTAAAAACAGAAGGGGACCTTACATTTAGTAAACATCTTGATGTTGCTCGTGTTGACTTCTGCAGTTTTGCGAATTCCAGTCCTTTCAGAATTCGAATTGTAAATAAATTCAATGATAATTATGATCATTTCTATATTAAACAGGCAGACGCCTCTCGGGTATACGGTCTTGAGCTGGAACACTTGTTATCTCCAAATAGAATTAGTTTTTTTACGCATCAACAAACCTTAATTGAAGACCATATTCCTGGAATTCCAGGAGACATTTTCATTTTGAATTATCTGCATGAGCCTATTACAAACCGAATACGTTTTGCAAAGGAATTTGTGAAGTTTAACGAGCGATGTTTTGTACGTTTATTGGGAGACATGAGATCGTATAATTTTGTAGTTGATATCACACCTGATATCGAAGATTTTCAATATAGAATTCGAGCAATCGATTTTGATCAACAGTCGTACGAAGGCAGAAAAAATATTTATTTACCTCAGTTTTTTAAAGAAAATAAATCACTTGTAGATATTTGTACCAAATATCTTAATCAGGATTCCATTACTCAATACCAAACAGAAGAAAGAACCATGATGGCTTTTCGAGTGGCTTCTTCAAGGTTTAGATTGATGCATCTTTTAAATATTATGACTACTGATAATATTTCAACCCCCGAAAAACTTGTCCAGCTACGCAGTGAGCTCGCTGCTGAATTTCAGGCACCTATTTTTTTGAAAAGTCGTTCCATGGGTCAGCTGGTAAAAAGACAATTAAAACAAACACTTCAGAAAAATTTGGCCTTAATACAAAAGAATCTTGGAAAATTCCAGGACTGAACGATTTCTAAGATTCTTATCCAATGACGACTAAACTTTTGATGTTTTTCAATGAATATGCCATATTCGTGCGATCGGGAAATCGTATATTCGCAGTCTCAAATAGAAAATTATAACATGGCAAAATATAAAGCAGGTGTATTATTCGGCGATGAGCTTGAAGCACTTTATCAGGATGCAAAAAATAATGAATTTGCGATACCTGCAGTAAATGTCACCGGAACTGATACCATAAATGCAGCTCTGGAAGCAGCTGCGAAGGTGAACTCTCCCATTATTATACAATTTTCAAACGGCGGAGCTCAGTTTGTGGCCGGGAAAGGTATGCCCAATGACAAATTGCAGGCGAATATTTCAGGTGGCATATCTGGTGCACTTCATATTCACACTGTTGCAAAATATTATGGGATTCCGGTAGTGGTACATACGGATCATGCCGCAAAAAAATGGCTTCCATGGATTAGTGGTTTACTTGATGCCGGTGAAATATTTTTCAGGGAAAAAAAACAACCATTATTTAGTTCTCATATGCTTGATCTCTCTGAGGAACCCCTTGAGGAAAATATTCATACTTCTGCAGAGTTCTTTAAACGAATGAAACCTCTTGGTATGGCCATTGAAATAGAACTGGGAGTAACAGGCGGAGAAGAAGATGGTGTTGATAACAGCGGAGTTGAAAATGATAAGTTGTATACCCAACCAGAACACGTAGCCTATGCTTTTAAAGAATTGTCTAAAATAAGTCCTTTGTTCGGCGTCGCTGCTGCTTTTGGAAACGTTCATGGGGTTTACAGTCCGGGCAATGTAGAATTGCGTCCCGTAATTTTAAAAAATAGTCAGGATTACATAGTAAAGGAATTGAAAACCAAACCCAAGCCAGTTTATTTTGTTTTCCATGGAGGTAGCGGATCGCCGCAATCACAAATTCGCGAAGCTATTGGATATGGTGCAATTAAAATGAATCTTGATACAGATTTACAATGGGCTTTTTGGGAGGGCGTTCAGAAGTATTACAAAAAAAATGAGCCATACCTGCAGGCTCAATTGGGTAATCCGGAAGGCTCAGACCGGCCGAATAAAAAATTTTACGATCCGCGTGTGTGGCTTCGCAAGGGCGAGGAAAGTTTTATAAGCCGTCTTCAAACTGCTTTTGAAGATTTGAATTGCATTAATAGAAACGCATAGAAAATTGTTGACTTTATTCCTTCATTTTTGAATCTCCGAAATAGCAAAAAATAAAGGCGGGATAACAATTCAGTTATTCAGCAAATGACTGATGACCATTCACCACGGGACAGAACCACACATAAAAGCGTTATATGTGGTGTATTAAGCATTAAATCTTTTTATCTATATTCATTCGATGAAATCTATTTTTAGCTTATTCATCGCTCTATTATTATTAAATTTTTCTTACTCCCAGCAAAATCCGGTCATTCCAGCTTCAAAAAAACCAGTGACGGTAACCGGAACGATTGTTTCGCCTGTTCCGAAATCCAATCCAAAACCTTACAAAGAAATAATAACAGAAAAAGCAGTTACACAAAAAGGGCTTTTTACGGTTCACAAAGTAGATGACAAATGGTATTTCGAAATTCCGGATTCTCTTTTCAACAGGGAAATACTTGCGATTACCCGTTTTGATAAAACGCCCGCGGGAAGTCACTCTTATGGTGGGGAAAAAGTAAATGAACAAACTATACGCTGGGAGAGAGGTCCTTCAGATAATGTTTTTCTTCGTGTGATGACGATAGTTAGTATTGCACCTGACTCCTCTCAACCTATTGCGCAGGCTGTCAGGAATTCAAACGTAGATCCCATTGCAGCTGCTTTTGACATTAAAGCATTTGGGAAAGATTCGACCAGTGTTGTTATAGATGTCACTGATTTTTTCAAACTTGATAATCAGCCCGTGAGTCTTGGACAGGATCTCAAAAGGAGGTATAATCTGGGAGGCATATCGGCTGAAAGATCGTTTATCAGTTATATACATAGTTACCCACTAAATACTGAAGTAAGATCTGTCAAAACCTTCAGTTCCTCGTCATCACCCGCTGGTTTAACTTTTGGAACATCGGCCGCCAGCCTGCCCGCAGCAGATGCAGCAGGAGCAGTTACCATGGAACTTAATAATTCATTTATCATGCTGCCAGCTATTCCGATGCGCAAAAGAATCTTCGACCCCAGGGTTGGATATTTTGCCAGCGAATATTCGGTATATGGCGACTCTTTGCAGAAAACCAAAACGAGTACATTTATTCACCACTGGCGTCTGGAGCCAAAAGACGAGGATTTTAAACGCTGGCAGAAAGGTGAACTTGTTGAACCCAAA
>DATHPV010000351.1:0-4150 GCA_035483495.1 Puia sp. | reverse complement strand
GCCAAGAAAAACGGATGCAAATGTTAAACCCAAAATCAGCCCCAGCCACATACCTGCCGCTCCCATATGGTAGTGAAATGCAAAAAGCCAGCCCACCGGAAGACCGATAACCCAATAGGCAATGGTGAGTAGCAGAGTCGGTAATTTAACGTCCTTGATTCCACGAAGTAATCCCGCACCTGTCGCCTGCGTTGCGTCGGAGACCTGAAACACGGCAGCAAATAATAATAAAAGTGCAGACAATCGAATCACGTCCTCATTTTTATTAAATATCAATGGCAATTGCCAGCGGAAAATGGTGAAAGCAACGGCACAAAAACACCCATACAGAAAAGCAGTAACTAAAGTTGTTTTACCAATGACCCGGATCTTTGGCCAGTCTGCCCTTCCAAATGCATTGCTCACACGGATTGATCCGGCTTGCGACAGTCCAATTGACACCATGAATGTAAATGCTGCACAACTCAGAGCAATCTGGTGAGCGGCAAGTGATACAGCACTGATCGTACCAATAATAATTCCGGAAACCGCGAAAGCGCCAATCTCCACTCCCATCTGTATACTGCTCGGAACTCCGATGCGAAGGAGCTCCTTCATTGTTGAAAAATTATATTTCCACTGCCGGCTTCTTACAGCTATAAACCGATTAAAAGTTTTATGTCTGAGCACGATGATTCCCAAAACTAAAAAGATGAGCGTTCTCGTAATTAACGTTGCGTAACCGGCACCCGCGAGTTCCAGTCTTGGAAAACCCCAGTTGCCGTATATTAATAACCAGTTCAGAAATATATTGATCGGCATGGCGGCCACTGAAAGCATCATCGCAGTCTTCGTATATTCAAGACCGTCAGTAAATTGTTTCAGGGTCATAAAGAGTAACATCGGAATAACAGAAAGCCCGACAAGTTTCATAAAGGGCAGTGCCAACACGACCACTTGTGGATCCTGATCCAGGTGTTTCAGAATATTTCTTCCTAATACCAGTCCGCCGGAAATCAGCAGGGCAAAAAAAGCACACAAAACAAACCCGTTGAATAAATAGTGTGAAATCAACTGATGATCCCGGCGCCCATTGGCCATGGATACTAGCTGTGATACAGAAATCGTCATACCGATGCCAAGAACAAATGGGATATTGGCAACAGTCATCACCAACGATGCAGCCGCCAGATGCTGATAACTGATATTTCCAACCATAGCCGTATCAATCAGGTGAAGAGACATCTGGGCAAGCTCTCCCATGATTATTGGAATCGCAAGCGTAATGGTTTTATATACTTCCTGATCTCTCCACGTGTTCATATGTCAAAAGCAGTAAAGATAATTATGGGTTATGAATTATGGGTTATGAGTTATGGTCTTAAAATGATTCACACTAATAACCCATAACCCATAAGCCATAATTCAACCTAACTACTCATAATCCATAATCCATAACTCATAATTCCTGACTAACTTGTATTAAATTTTCCGTAATGAAAAACATACGTTGGGGAATTCTGGGCTGCGGACGTATCGCAAAAAAATTCGCAGCTGACCTTGCACTGGTAGCCGATGCTGAACTTTTCGCCCTTGGTGCACGCGAACTTTCAACGGCTACAGAGTTTGCCAGGCAATTTCCTGCCCGAAAAATGTACGGCAGTTACGAAGATCTCGTCTCAGATCCTGATGTGGACGTGATTTATATCGCATCACCACATGGTCTTCATCATGAGCATACGCTTCTTTGTCTCCATCACGGAAAAGCCGTATTGTGTGAAAAAGCATTCGCACTCAATCTGCGCCAGGTAAAAGAAATGGTACATGTTTCACAGACAAAGAAGATTTTTTTGATGGAAGCATTGTGGTCCAAGTTTCTTCCGCAATACGAAAAAGTGATGGAACTTATCAGGTCAGGCGAGTTGGGAGACATAATGAATGTATTAATAAGCTTTGGTTTTATTCCGCAACCACCTGTACCACCGAGGCTTTTTGATCCCGCACTCGGAGGGGGAAGCCTGCTGGATATTGGTATCTATAATGTATTCTTCGCTCTTTCATTTTTAGGGAGACCAGATGAGATTGAAGCTTCAATGACTCCGGCGCCAACCGGAGTTGACGAACAGTGTGCGATGTTATTCAAATATAAAAATGGCGCGATGGCCCAGCTTTTTTCTTCCCTTACATCGAACCTGGGCACAGAAGCAGATATAGGGGGAACAAAAAGCAGGGTTCGGCTTACCAGTCGTTTTTATGCACCCAGCGCCACGATAGAAATGTTTTCAGGAAGGGAAGACACAAAAAAAATTATTCCTGTTAGCAAGGAAGGTGGATCGGGTTATCAATATGAAGCCAGACATGTGGGAGATTGTCTTCGAAAAGGCCTGATCGAAAGTCCCGTCATGTCTCATACTGATTCAATGTTACTCATGGAAACGATGGATCGAATCCGAGCTGTTGCGGGTATAAAGTACGCAGCGGACAGACAAGGATAAGAACTTTCGTCCCTTCTTAAACAACCAATGAAATTTTTATTACCAATATTAATTACTGGTATTGCTATACAGCATGCCCATGCGCAGGACACTGCAAGCCTTGTTCCGAAACCAAAAATTACTCTTACACATCTTGATACTGTACCGGTTAATTCAAAAACAAAAGAGATCCGCGCTGTAAAAATTGATGCACTGCTTAAAATAGACGGCATCCTGAATGAACCTGAATGGGCGTTGGCTCCCGCCTCTCCGCGTTTTGTACAAATTGATCCGGAGCAGGGAAAGGCAGTTCATTTCGAAACAAAAATTAAAGTGCTCTACAATAAATTATACCTGTATGTTGGCGTAATTGCTCTTGATCCCCTTGGTAAAAAAGCAATCATGGCAACAGATTTTATTAGGGATTTCGACATCACAAGGCATGACCTCGTATCACTGGCCTTTGATGGATTTAATGATCACCGGAATGCCATGTCTTTTGTCACGGACGCTTATGGAGTACAAAAAGACCTGCTCGCATTTGACGATTTATATTATGACATAGATTGGGATGGCCTCTGGCGTGTGCGCACAAACAGAACGGATTCAGGATGGACAGCCGAGTTGGCTATTCCCTGGCAAACGCTCAGGTATCCTAAAACAAATGACAGCATTCAGAGCTGGGGCTTCAATGTATATCGGAACAGAAGGCTTACCAATGAAATAAGTGCCCTGTCTGAATTCCCTCACGCATATAGTTCTCTCCGCATGAACTATGCCGGCAGGTTAACCAACCTTCAGCCACCACCTCCGACAACGAATATCCGTTTTCAACCTTATGTTCTTACTCAGTACAGTCATGAACAAAATATTGTTCCCGGTACCACCAATGAAAATACAACTGTAAAAGTGGGTGGCGATTTGAAATGGGCCGTCAATACCAATACCATCCTTGACCTTACAGTCAACACTGATTTCGCTCAGGCCGACGTGGATCAGCAGGTAAATAATGTAAGTCAGTTCTCCGTTTTCTTTCCGGAAAAAAGACAGTTCTTTCTGGAGAACGCTTCTTTATTTGGAATCAGTGTTCAACAAAGTCCGGATCTTTCCGGCGGCTCCATGCGCATTCAGCCTTTCAACAGTCGCTCCATCGGTTTGGACAGCAGCGGTAATCCCATACCCATCATCGGAGGAGCGAGACTGGTTCATCGTTCCGATAAATTGAACTATGGCGCAATCATTATGCGACAGGGAAACACAGGCGGTTATCCTTTTACTGATTTTTTTGTAGGAAGAATTTCTGAAAATTTCGGAGAACAAAACAGAGTTGGATTGATGTCCACAATAAAAAACGATGCTCATGGTTCAAGTGTTGAAAATACAGTAGACGGATTTTTTAGAATGGGTGAAGAGAATTCTCTCAATACCCTTTTTTCTCATTCTTACTCTACAAAAACCGGTCAGTCAGGTTTTGCAGGAGCTGTTCAGTATTATAATTCCTCCAACAAGTGGAAACTCTGGTGGACAGAAACAGTTGTGACTAAGAATTTTAATCCTGAAATGGGTTTTGTATCACGCACCGATGTTATCGGCACCACACCCGGCATTTTTTATTATTACAGAGGCAAGAGTCTTCCGTTGAAAAAATATCTCCTGGCACTCGAACCCGGATTTAATCCCGAAATATATTTTCAGAC
>DATHPV010000350.1:0-4178 GCA_035483495.1 Puia sp. | reverse complement strand
CATTCCCAGACAAAATCCTACGATGAGATCAACAATTTTATTAAAAACAAAGAACAACTGTTGGCATGCACGCCTGCAATTCAACCTGTAAGCAATAAGGATTTAAAAAGAATTGCTTCGGGATTTGGCTACCGGGTTGATCCAGTTTATAAGACGACCAAGTTTCATGCGGGTCTTGATTTCGCGGCACCAATGGGTACTCCTATCTACGCCACCGCCAACGGCACAGTCGAAACAGCTGGTAATACAGGAAATGGCTATGGAAATCATGTAGTGATTCATAATGGATATGGATATGCCACATTATTTGGCCATATGTTTAAGATTAAGGTTCATCCGGGAGAAAAGGTTAAAAGAGGCGAAGTGATAGGCTGGGTTGGCAATACAGGAAAAAGCACCGGACCCCATTGCCATTATGAAGTACACAGGAACGGCGAGCCGGTCGACCCGGTATTTTATTTTTACAATGATATTACTCCCGAACAGTACGACCGCCTGTTAAAGCTTGCATCTTCCAGTAACCAGAGTTTTGATTAAGTTTTTCAGGCCTGTTTATATCGTTTCGGAATAGTTTTTGTTATTTTTGAATACGCATGACAACCTTTTCCCAGATCTCCTTGAAATTTGTTGAAGAATCAACCCTGCCTAAGGATTCTGAATTGAATAAGGAGGACCAACCTCTCAATATAGGGATCCGGATAAAAAAACTTAAATCTGATGCGAATGTGCCGGTTCAGAACGAACCAGAGGCAATTTCCGTAGAATCCGACATAGCACCTGAAGAAAAAACTGCCCCTTTAGAACCGGTCTCGAAAATCAAATCTGGCAGGGGAAGAAAATCCATCAGGCAGGTATCCGAAGAAGCTGATCTTATTCAAATACCGGAGGATGATATACTTTTTCAGAAGCATTACTATACCATGGGCGAGGTAGCTGAAATGTTTCGGGTTAATCAATCTCTGTTGCGTTTCTGGGAAGCCGAGTTTAATATTCTTCAACCTAAAAAGAATAAAAAAGGAGACAGATATTTCCGACCTGTTGATATTAAAAATCTTCACCTCATTTATCATTTATTGCGGCAAAGAAAATATACGATTGAAGGCGCAAAAGATTTTTTGAGAAGTAACTCCAAAGCAGAAGAAAAATTCGAGACCATTAAAAAACTTGAGGAAGTAAAAAATTTCCTGCTTGAAATGAGAGCGAATTTAAGATAGCTTCACCGTCATGCCTGATCCGGCGATCACAATCTTTCGACTTTCCATCAGATTCAAAATTTCAAGGTTTAGTTTTTGTTTTATTTCATTAAATTCTACAAGAGGTATTGGCGTTGTGAAATAGTCAATATTGATAAGAAAAGCTGTGCCCGAGATGTCATTGAGGAAAACGGTTGCGTCACTGATAAATGATTTTTCAAGTAACATCTGCCTGCAATCCTTTACAAAAGAATCGATTGTTGTTCCCGGTGTAGACGAATCCAGTTGAAGTCTTATTTCTGCTTTTCGATAGGTACGCAGTGTAAGATTATCAACTACACTGTCGACCATTTGCTTATTCGGAACAGTTACAAAAGTTTTTACCTCGGTCCGAATCCTGGTACTGCGCAAGCCGATTTTTTCTACAGTTCCCGAAATATTATTTACTTTAACTACATCCCCCGCCATAAATGGTTTATCAAAAAATATGATAAAGGAGGCAATTAGATTTTCGATACTTTCTTTGGTTGACAATGCGAGGGCAGCACCAGCAATACCCAGTCCTGTCCAAACCTTACTCACTTCAAAACCGAAGGCAAGTCCCAGAACCATCAGAATACCTACGATACCAATTATTGCTTTTAGAAAATCTCTGAAAAAAACCACCAGCTGATGGTCTTTAAGATCACCTGCAACACGCGCTTTTTCTTTCAACAGCAGGGCAACGAAATCGATGGTTCGCAGAATAAGCCATATAAAAACAACGATAAGTATTGTTTTGGCAAATCCGTGAATGATTGACTTAAAAGGAACTTCAAATATTTCAAAATCGAATACATCCGGAAACTTTAGTTTGTCGATACTTGCAATGGAAACGAAAGCTATCAGAAAAATCTCCAAAGGCGGCAGCATCAACTTTACAAAAGAGCTCTTGTCAAGGCCCTTATCGATCACTTTTGCACCGCGGAAGAGCTGTCCTGCAACAAATTTCGATATTATCCGCCTGAGCAGGAAACTCAATGCGATCGCAATAAAAATAAATAGATATTTTTTTAAGGGGTTATCAAATATCAGCTGGTTCCAGAATCCATTCATAACTCATCAGTTCTTAAAAACATGAATGCCATCCACTTTTAATACGTAAAGAAAATCCGGCATAATCAGGATTTTTATTGCAGGTAAAAAGTAGTTCGGAATTTGTTTTTTTTCCTCTGTAAACATAACCTTGTCTTCAAATTTTAGAAACTCATGACCATTCCATCCTAAAAGCGTTTTATTAATTACAGAAAAATGACGCCAGTTTTTTAAAGTTATTAGTTTTTGAAATCCGCCATAGTGATCAAACACAAAAGCTCCTTTTTGAGGATCGAAAAGATAAACGAGACCACTCTGATCCGTTAATAGAACCGGATCGGGTACTGAATCAGTAAATTGTCTAACATCGTTTGTCTGATTAACCAAAGTTCCATCAGTAGAGATTTTATTTAGTTGTCCCGCAAGAGCGTCATAAACCCAAATATTATTGTCGTAAGCGAGACCGATACATGTAACCTGATAAAATCCCAATTGACGCAGATCGATGCTTCCGATATTATTTAAGAACCGATCTAACATTACAATAGTTCCAAATTCCTGATAGAAAAGCAGGATTTTGAGTGGATTGGTTACATCTATATATGCAATCTTTCCATATCTTCTTACATCATTGAAAACTCCCAGGGAGTCACCGGATCCGTTGTATTTTTTGAGTTGATTGTCAGGCGTAAGTAGAAACAGGTTTCCGAGATTATCAACCTGAAAATCCACAAATGTCCCCGTAATCAGTCTGGATTCATGCGGAATACTATCCGTTTGGGCTGCCAGGCTGCCTAAAGACAGATAAACTGCAATTGTCAGGAATATTTTTTTCACAATCTAATGATCTTGTTATCCAGAGACGGATCGAAACTCCGGAGCTCTAATTGTTCACCATCAAAAGCGGCATAGCTAAAGTAATTAATCCAATCACCGAGATTAATATATTTTTCTCCTTTCGGAAAAGTAAAATCGATAGGAAGATGCCGGTGACCGAAAATCATATAGTCGAAATGTTCCTTTGAGAGTTTCCTTTTGCAATATTGAATAAGCCATTCATTTTCTTCCCCAAGAAATTTCTTATCCATTTGGTAAGTGGCTATCCGGCTTTTTCTGCTGAAATAATTTGCGATACCTACTCCCACGGCAGGCGGCAGAATTCCGAAGAGACTCTGGCTAAATTTATTACGGAATATTTTTTTCAAAAATTTGTATCCGCCGTCGCCCGGACCCAGTCCATCTCCATGCCCGATCAAAAATTTCTTATTGTTCCTGATAAAAGTCTTAGGTTCATAATAAACGGGAATGGAAAGTTCTTTTTCAAAATAATTTTTCATCCACATATCATGGTTACCTACAAAAAACTGAACAGGGATACCAGCATCTGTTAAAGTTGCCAGTTTGCCCAATATGCGCACATAACCTTTTGGCACAACAGTTTTGTATTCAAACCAGAAATCAAACAGGTCACCAACAATGAAGATCTCTGCTGCTCCATGCTGGATGGATTCAAGAAATTGAATAATATATTTTTCCCTTTGCAAACTTGCAAGGCGGTCGGGAGTGCCCAGATGGAAGTCAGACAGGAAGTAAATTTTTTTGCCAGCCTCAATTTGCATGGGCAAATATAATTCACTGGGCTTCTACCAGGAAAACATAAACTTCTTTAGGACCGTGTACACCCACAACCAGGGTTTTCTCGATGTCTGCCGTCCTGCTAGGTCCTGTTGCCAGCGTTATAAAAGATGGGATTTGATTCTTATACTTTTCTAAAAGGCCTTCCAGGCCTTCCCGTATATCATAAACAAGTTGATTAGTGTAAGCAATACAAATGTGAACCGGCGCATAGACACTAGCAGTTCTCCCGCTGTTCTGTGCTGAACTCATTAATATACTGCCGGTTCTGGCTAT
>DATHPV010000349.1:0-6775 GCA_035483495.1 Puia sp. | reverse complement strand
AGGATGAGATGGAAGAAGTCGTATACAGAAGATGTCATTTTATTGTGGAAGAAAATCAGCGGTTATTAATGGGTTGTGAACATTTGAAAAATGGTGATCTGGATTCGTTCGGGAAACTAATGTACGCATCCCACGCCGGCTTGAGTAGTGAATATGAGGTAAGCTGTCCGGAATCAGATTTTCTTGTGGAAGCGATAAAAGGATTGAAAGGTGTAAAAGGAGCAAGACAAATGGGTGGTGGATTCGGTGGATGTATTATAACACTTGTAGAATTTAATGAATCTGAAAATTTTATACGGGATATTCAGTCAAAATATGAAACAAAATATGGAAAAACTCCCGAGTGTTATGTGATGAATATAAGCGAGGGAGGACACATCATAAACCCATAAACCCTGGTTTATGGGTTTATGATAATGTGGTGAATGTGGAATTGTAGAAAATTAAAAATGTGGAAGTTGAATGTTTAATGGCAATATGAAAATATGAGTCAATGGCAATATGAAAATATGAGTCAATGGCGATATGAAAATATGAGTCAATGGCGATATGAAAATATGGTCAATGGCAATATGAAAATATGAGTCAGGAGCCTGATCATATTTTCACATTATCATTTCCTCATTTAATTCCCACATTTTTCATTTTCTACAATTCCACATTCACCACACTAATATCGGGTTCAACCCACTGATCATGCTCTTTTAACAGTTGTATCAATTCAGATACTGCTGTTTCACTATTTACTCCCCGTTTCATCACATCCTTCCCTTTATATAATGTTATTTTCCCCGGGCCACTGCCAACATATCCAAAGTCTGCATCCGCCATTTCTCCGGGGCCATTCACGATACATCCCATGATGGCAATTTTAAGCCCTTTGAGGTGACTGGTCAAAGACCTGATTTTGGCAGTAGTTTCCTGAAGATCAAACAGTGTTCTTCCGCAGGAGGGGCATGAAATATATTCTGTTTTTGAAATTCTCGTCCTCGCTGCCTGCAGAATGGAGAATGCGGTGCTATTCAGAAACTGATGATTGTTTGTTATAGTCAAATATGTTCTTCCGCTTGCCTGATCATTAATTATTTTCTCCGGATTGTTTGCTAACCAGATACCGTCGCTCATACCATCGACCAGCAGGGCACCGGCTTCCACTGCGAAATGGATCAACTGCCTGTCAATCGTAACTTCATTACATTCTACGGAGAGTATAACCGGAATATTCAGGTTGCGATTCATTAATTCTATCAGAAAACGTCGGGTATCCTGAACGGGGTTCACCTGGTCAGAATAAAGACAGAGTACCAGACCAGGGAATTTTTTTATAGTTTCAAAAAATTCAGGTTTCTCTATTTGATTCGCGTTAATCCACAGGAAATTTAAAGTGGGAGAATGGCCGATGTTATTCAAAGAATTTTCAGCCGGGTCAATCAACGGGAAATATTTCTCTTCACCAGCATTCGTTTTATCCTGATCAATCGTTTTCCATACTCCATAATTGCAGATCACTTTTAATGTGCCGGGAAGATTAAAATCCAATATTTTATTTCCGGTATAAATATAATCGGCGGCGGCGTCTCCGATCTTCCATTTATCCGTTTCGTCATCATAATCATATCCTATTCGTCCAAGTGATTCTCTCGTAATATTTTCTTCATTCCTGAAATCGGCAACGACAACCGGTGCATGCGTTCCTCCAATATTGTAAACAGAATGGGTTTTTCTTCTTGCGTATTCAAAAGGAGAATAAGGAATTTTTTCAACAGGTAAAATCGGAGAACCATTGAATTTCGATTGATAACGGGCTACTATATCCTGGCAGACAGGAATCTCAAATTCCGGATCTTCGGTTAAGGATACCCGTATGGTATCACCGATACCATCTTCAAGCAAAGTGCCGATACCTATTGCCGATTTTATACGGCCATCTTCTCCGTCTCCTGCTTCGGTAACACCGATATGTAACGGATAGATCAGACTAAATTCATCCTGCATGGTTTTTACGAGCAGCCGGTAAGCTTCGACCATTACCAGTGGGTTACTTGATTTCATGCTTAAGACAATCTGATGATAGTTTTCCATTCGGGCGATTCGCAGAAATTCCATGGCGCTCTCTACCATTCCCATAGGAGTATCACCGTACCGGCTCATAATCCGGTCACTCAGAGAACCATGATTGGTGCCGATTCTCATGGCAGTACCATATTCTTTACATATGCGAATAAGGGGAAGAAACCGATCTCTTATTCTTTCGATTTCTTCTACATAATCGGCGTCGGTATATTCAATGAATTCAAATTTCTTTTTGTCGGCATAATTGCCCGGGTTTACCCTCACTTTTTCAACTATGCGGGCTGCGATCTCCGCTGCATTGGGCGTAAAATGAATATCTGCAACGATGGGAGTCCGGTAACCCCTTCTGCGGATCTCGTTTTTTATATTTAACAGGTTTTCTGCTTCTGTTTTGCTGGGGGCGGTTATGCGAATCAATTCCGCACCGGCTTCTATGCACCTGATGGATTGATCAACCGTTCTGATTGTGTCCTTCGTATCGAATGTGGTCATCGTCTGCACACGTATAGGCGCGTCACCGCCTAAAACCAGATCTCCCACAGATACAGGTACTGTGTTTAATCTTTTATATTCAGTAAGAGAATGAGTATACGATTGCATTACTTGCCAATGATTATTTTAAAAAGCAAAATTAAGAAATGCTTTATGCTTTATGCCTTAGGCTTTATGCTTTATGACTGCCTATAGGCAGGTAGGCTTTAGGCTTTAAGCCTGCCTATCGGCAGGTAGGCTTTAGGCTTTGGGCTTTTCGCTTACGCCTTACGCTTTCAGCCTGAAGCGAAATCACCAATCTTTATCAGGGTGAGTCAGCGTATGGCTTTTATTCTGATTCATTTTATCCTGAACATCCTTTTCCCGTTGTTCCAGAGACCGTAGGTATTGCTCTACCTGTTGTTTGCTTAATTTGCTTTGCTGTTGTTTTGGAGTATTATCCTGTTTATTCTGTTCTTTTTTTTGTTTGTTGTCATTTTGCTTTTTGTCAGGATTATCTTTCTTTTTTTGCTGATCCTGTTTCTTTTTTTCCATCAGTGCCCGGACAAGATTTTCTCTTGCATCACTATCGGCAGGATCGAGGCGAAGTGCATTTTTCCATGCATCGATACCCTCGTCTATTTTTTTCTGACGGACCATAGCCACCCCTTTATTATAGTAGGCACTTTGTCTTGTATTCTCATCAGCTTTGGATTGCAATACATCATCGTAGGAACCTGCCGCTTTTTCATAGTCGTTCTTTCGATATAATGCGTCTCCCAGGTTGAAGAAGGCGTCAGCATTACCGGGAGATTTTTTTAATGCCTTTTCATAATTGAACAACGACTGATCATAGTCCTGTTTATTATAAAAACGGTTACCCCTGCGAATTAAGGCATCTGATGTTTGTGCTTGTGCCAGAGTAGCGCTCAGCAGCATGCAAAAAAATAATATGAATCTTGTTACTTTAAGCAATTTTTCTTTTTCGTTCGGGTATGAATAATTCTAATATCAAGAGGATCCCTGCCAAACCAATAAACCAGGGGAAATAATTTTTAAAATTGATGAACTCGGAATCGGACAATGCCCGCTTTTCTATACTATCCAGGCGTTGTGTCAGCGTGATGGTAGCATCTTCAAGATTATCCAGATGAATATAAATTCCATTGGTTGCATCCGAAATGCCTGACAATTCCTGTTCATTAAGTTTTGATATAACAGTATTTCCCTGATTATCTTTTTTCGGCTCTTTGGTTTCAGGATCGATGATCTCGGAACCTTCGACTGAACCAATACCTACTGTATTGATCATAACGCCATCATCGGCCATTTGTTTTGCAACTTTCAACGCATCGGGATCATGATCCTCACCATCAGAAATCAACACCACGGCTTTGTATTTATGTTCATTCCTGTTGAATGAACTATTGGCCATTCCCAGCGCTTCGGCGAATACGGTCCCCTGCGTCGGGACAACATCCGGACTGGCTTCTGATATATACATTTTTGCGGCTCCGTGATCGGTTGTAAGTGGCATTTGCATATAGGATCTGCCTGCAAATAAAATTAATCCCAACCGGTCATTCTGCAGGCGATCGGTTAATCTGTACAGAAGTTGTTTTGCCTTATCCAGTCTGCTGGGTTTTACATCCTGTGCGAGCATACTTTTGCTTACATCGAGCACAATCATCACGTCTACGCCCTGACGTGAAATGTTTTCTTCGTTCCCCCTTGCTCTCAGATTAGCTAATCCGGCTACCAGTAAAAAAACTGCGATGCAAACAAGAACGAATTTCACCTGGAAATTCCGCTCTGAGAATGACTTAACCAGCTGCGTTACCAACGCAGGATCACCGATTCGTTTACTGAGTTTCTTCTTCCAGTTGATCAACTGGTAGTATAGAAAAACGAGCAGAGGAATCAGAATAAGGCCTATGAAATATTCAGGATGCTGGAAACGCATTAATTAATTATGGATTATGAATTATGAATTATGGGTTTTTCTACTCTCACACTCTCACACTCTCACACTATAATGTTTCTTCACAAGATACCAAACGCTCACCGTGAGTTCTACTTCTTTCCGTTAAAAAATCCCATATGCGTCAGAATGTCTTTTAACAATTTAATCCGAACCTTCGCTACCCTGTCAGGTACAGTCGATTCAATATTAAGAACAAAGAAATACGGATGCTTGTTTTCTTCGATCCACCCCACAACCCAACCGATTTCAGATCCATTTCCAGGGAAACCCCAACCTGTTTTGTAGTAAAGCTTATAATTCGAGTTCTGCTCCCGCAGCATTACGGATTGAACAATATCCTGTGTTCTTTTGAAAAAAGGAAGCTGGTCAAAATATAATTTTTTAACCAGGCCCAATTCTTCGTCCGGTTTTATTTTAAGATGATTATTCAACCAGAAAGAATCAATCGGGCCACTGATATCCTTGTTGCCATAGCCAAGGCTGTCGATCCAGATCTTCATGGTGTCACGGCCTATACGACGTGCAACTTCCTGATAGTAAGGAACTGCTGAAACGGCAAATGCTTCTTTCATGGTAAGATCCTTATTCCAGTCCTCATTCCATCTCTTTACACCGTCCCATTTGATCACCATGTTTTCATCTTTAATAACACCTGTTTGTATGCCAATCAATGAATTCACGATTTTGAATGTCGATGCAGGCGTATAGGAGCTGTCGCGATACCGTGACAAATTGTAAATGGTAAAACTATTTTCACCGTTATCAAATAATGCAAAACAACCCTTTACTCCGGCGGAATCAAAATAGGTCTTCAGACTTTCGTCTTCTTTCACATTGTTGGTTGAACAACCTGTGAAAACAAGATAAATAAGCACAGGGATTAAGAAACGGGACATGGTTAATTTTTGCAAAAATAAGCTGCCCGGGACTAAATGGATATGGTTATATTTAATTGGCGAATTATATGCTTACAAAGGCTGATTTTATATGCTTACAAAAGTTGATATAGAAAGATATTTTATAGCTGAAAAACACGAGAGTCTTGTTTTTCTTGTTATTGGTATCATTGCCATCTTATTGGCCACACTGTTTCATTTTTCCGTGAAGACGCAGGTTTATAGGGGAGCTGCTTTTCCATTGCTGGTCCTTGGATTGATTCAGGCAGTAGCAGGATATGCTGTTTATGTGAGGAGCGATGATCAACGCATAAGCCAGGTATATGCATATGATATGAATCCCGATCAGTTAAAAACAGTTGAACTGACGCGTATGCGTAAAGTAAATACCAATTTTCAAATATTTCAATGGATTGAAATCAGCATTTTTATTGCAGGTATTGTCTTAATTGTCGTCTTTAGAAATCAGGAAGTGAAATCTTTTTGGCTGGGATTTGGTATAACACTAACCATTATGGCTGCCGAACTTTTTACTGCAGATTTCATAGCGGAAAAACGCGCCATTCATTATACTCAACTGCTGGAAGAATTCAATCGGAAAGCCTAAAGCCTAAAGCCTAAAGCTTAAAGCCCAAAGCTCATAGCGTAGTCTGACGTGAAAGAATCGAAAATCACATTGTTAGCCAGCATCTGTCAATAACCAAAACTATTAAGCCTTATGCTTTAAGCTTTAGGCGTAAAACGTTTCGCGTTTTGCGTTAAGCACATGAAGGCTTTTGGCTTTAAGCTTTAGGCTTTCAAGCACTTCTTCAATTTCTTCAACAGTGTCTTTTTGAACCAGCTGGTTGCGCACTTCTTTTATATAGGGAATACCTTTCAGGTAATTGCTGTAGTGTCTTCTCATCTCCAGGATACCGAGAACAGGACCTTTCCACTCAATAGACCTGTAAAGATGTTGCCTGATCACGTCGATTCTCTCTTCAATGGAAGGTGCTTCCAAATGATCTCCGGTTTTTAAAAAGTGTTTGATCTCCCGAAAAATCCACGGATAACCAATAGCAGCACGGCCGATCATAATTCCATCCACACCATACCTGTTTTTATATTCGAGTGCTTTTTCTGGATTGTCAACATCACCATTTCCGAATATCGGAATTCGAATCCGGGGATTATTTTTAACCTTCGCAATTAGTGTCCAGTCGGCTTCGCCTTTATATAATTGGGATCTCGTTCTGCCATGAATGGTAAGTGCTCCGATTCCTTCATCCTGCAAACGTTCAGCAACATCTTCGATATTTTTGGAATCATCATCCCAACCAAGTCTCGTCTTGACGGTCACTGGCAAACGCGT
>DATHPV010000348.1:0-2938 GCA_035483495.1 Puia sp. | reverse complement strand
TATACAGAGAAATTCTTTCCATTCATTCTGGCATCTGTTATGTTTCTTGTATTGGAATGGATATTGAGGTTTACACTTTTTAGAAAATTTCCCTGATATGCGCGGACGAGTTTACAAATCCACCGGTAGCTGGTATACTGTAAAAACCGATGAAGGAGATATTATATCAGCGCGTATAAAAGGTATTTTTAAAATAGACGGAATTACATCCACCAATCCGATTGCTGTTGGAGACTGGGTGAAACTTGAAATGGAATCGGGTGGTGAAGAAGGTGGTATGATGATAACGGGTATTGACAAGAGAAATAATTATATCAATCGTCAGTCGCCGGCAAACAAATATCAACATCATATTATTGCTTCAAATCTTGACCAGTCGCTGCTAATCGCCACATTGAAAGACCCAAAAACCTCACAGGGTTTTATGGACCGGTTTTTAGTTGCCGGAGAAGCATATCATATCCCTTCCGTGATTGTTTTCAATAAAAGCGATATCTATCGTAAAAAAGAAATGGATCTCTTTGACGAGAGAAAGACAATGTATGAATCGGTTGGTTACAAAGTGATTCTGATGAGTCTCGAAAATAAAACGGGACTGGAAGACGTGGAAGAGATCCTGCGAAATAAAACGAGTTTGCTCAGTGGTCATTCAGGTGTCGGGAAATCTACTTTTATTAATGCTGTGGTTCCCGGTATGGAACTTAAAACGCAGGATGTAAGTGGTTGGAGCGGGAAAGGAATTCATACTACTACATTCGCAGAAATGTATGACCTGCCATTATTGAATGCGCATATTATTGATACACCGGGCATAAGGGAATTTGGTCTTGTGGACATTCCGAAACAGGAGCTCTCTCATTATTTTCCGGAAATGCGTTCAAGGTTGAATGATTGCCAGTTTAATAATTGTCTGCATATTAATGAGCCTGGTTGTGCCATAAAAAAAGCCCTCGAAGAGGGCAAGATATCGTTAGATCGTTATGTAAGTTATGGCATGATGCTGAACTCTATAGTGGAAAAAAGTTATTAGGATGCAAGCCTGTTGGCAGTGTGAATCAATAACTTTCCTTCCAGAAATCGAGCTACTTCCACCACAGCATCGTTGTCTTTTCTGGGCGCTTCACGAAATTTTCTTGGATAAATGGAAATGCCGGTATAGATATTATAATGCAGTGTGAGTACATGACCTTTGAAAGAGAAGTCCCACATAAGCGAATCGAAATCGTCGGTTTTGTGGTTGAAATTCACGTCCAGATCATCGGATAAAATATTAGCGACTTCATAAAATCTTTTAAGGCCGCAATCGTCGTCTATGACAGCTTCGGTACAACCGAAGTCGGTACGCAGGGTAAGGCTCATAGTGTTGGGATTTAACTGGTTTATAAAAGGGTACATGATTAAGATTTAAATTTTGGAGGAGTGGGTAATTTTTCTCCGCTCAATATCCTTTCTGCACCCACGTTTCGACCGTTGGATGGGCAACCATACTGAGCTTTACAGGAACAAATCATACTGATGAAGAAACACAGTATAACAATACCGGAGAGGGTTTTACCTTTTTTCATTGGATACGTTTTAACGATTTAAACCTACAACAAAGACCTTGCAAATGCAATCAAAGCCCCTGAAACTCGATGAAATGCTCTAAATCTTCGATGAGTTGGCCGATATATAACGCAGTGGGCTAATTATAAATTATGGGTTATGGATTATTAATTGGCTGCCTTGGGATCAGTATAATAATACATTGATAATCAATGGCTAAAAGGATTGCCAGGGCAGCGTAAGAAAATAGTTCGTGCCAGGCGTTATGTATTCAGTTATCAGCCTTAAGCTTTCCGCGTTAAGCTTTAAACGTTCTTAAACCAGCTTGCGTACAGAATATAGTTATTGGCGATTCTTTCAATTTCCCCGTGGATGAGCTCCTGGGGTATATCCTTGATTTTACGGGCCGGGATGCCGCCGTATATTACTCCGCTTTCAATCTTTGTATTTTCAAGAACCACTGCACCAGCAGCAATTATGGAGTTACTGCCGACTTCTGCGCCATCCATAATAACAGATCCCATACCAATGAGCACATTATCCTGTACTACGCAGCCATGAACGATGGCGTTATGTCCTATTGAAACATTGTTCCCAATAATTGTTTTTGCTTTTTGATATGTGCAATGAATGATACATCCATCCTGTATGTTTACCTTACTTCCTATACGGATGCTATTCACATCTCCGCGTATCACAGCGTTGAACCAAATACTACAATCGTCACCGATAATGACGTCACCTACAACGGTAGCATTAGGTGCGATGTACACATTTTTTCCAAACACTGGTGAAATGCCTTTGACCGGGAGAATAACGGACATGAATTGTATTTTGAAGTTATACTAAGGTAAGCATTTTCGTTTGCCGTTGGTCCCGCTCGTGCGGGGGTCGCTGGCGGGTTGATATGGGAAACGAATATTAATATTGTATTTTTTTGTTGATAATATGAATTAAAATACGGCAAACTGGTCCCGCACATTTGGGATCAGCCGCAATGAACAAAATGAATCAAAGAGAACTATTTTACAAACATCTCGGCCAGACTTCCCCTTCACCAATTGCCCTGGAGATTATTCGCGCCGAGGGGCAGTACTTGTTTGATATCTATGGAAAAAGATATCTCGATTCCATTGGAGGAATCAGCGTTTGTAATATTGGTCACAGGCATCCGGAAGTCGTAAATGCTATCAGAAATCAGGCTGATCAATATCTTCATGTATTGGTATATGGAGAATTGATACAATCGCCACAGGTTGAATATGCACATTATCTGGCCGACCATTTGCCGGAGAATCTTCATTCAGTTTTTTTTACTAATTCCGGTACGGAAGCTACGGAGGGCGCTATGAAATTGTCCAAAAGACTTACGGGCAGAACCGAAATTGCAGGT
>DATHPV010000347.1:0-3152 GCA_035483495.1 Puia sp. | reverse complement strand
AAACGCCTAAAAGAAATAGCCATTTTTTCATAAATCGCAGTTTTTGGTAGCAGAAATAGAATTATAAAATAGAGAATATGACGATTATGGCTAAGCAGCACCTCAATTTATGGATTGAGAATCGAAAAACCATATATTATTATAAATAATATTTTGTTTTCTCCGAAATATCAACGGCAGGAGGATGTAATTTTGGAATTTTTAGCCCGGGGAATTATGATTTATTATTTTTTTTTGCATTCTTTGACTTCCCAACAATCCGGTGAATCCCTGTTGTACAGGATGATTTTACTCCTCCAGCGCTGAAATCCGTTATCGAATAGTTCAACAATCCGTGAATACCTATTATTCACCTGATAGCACCCTAATCATGCGCCTTTTTATCCGTATTGTTACAGCCTGTCTATTATTAGGCACCCCGACAAAAATTCTTCTCGCCGGATCGGCATCTGCAGAACCTCTTAAATCTCCGGTTTTTAAAATGAACGAGATAAGGTCGTTAAACGATTTTATTTCGAAGCAGAAGCATACAAAAGCGGGGAGAGAACATACGTCAGAGTCTTCAGATGCCCTGTCGAAGACAGTAAGGCTATGCTCTTGTCAAATAGTTGATTTGGTGTCCTCGAACTATGATCACAGGCATGTAGCATTGCTTGCGGAAAAAGCAAATTACGGAAGCAAAACAGATTTTATCATAACCCGGAATCTTATAGAGAAAGAAAAAAAACATCTGAAAAAAATGTTTTATGATAAAATAAAATTGATTTCTGAAGTTCATCAGACTGTTTCCTGCAGGTCATTATATTTTGAACTTAAAACAGTGGATAGTCAACTGCAGTTATATGAGATTCTGAATGCAGATTCCAATTGAAATGAAACGGGTTATCGGAATAAAACGAGTTGCCTGCGATTAAATTTTTAATACTGTTCCTGTTCGCTGGGAAAATCGTTCGATTTTACGTCCTTGATATATTGTTGAACTGCTTTTGTAATGGGCTCATGCAAATTGAGATATTGCCTGAGAAATCGGGGTTTGAATTCAGTGTTAATTCCCAGCAAATCATGCATCACCAGCACCTGTCCGTTACAATATTTTCCTGCACCAATACCGATTACGGGGATGCTAATCGATTCCGCTACTTCTTTCGCCAGCAATGCTGGTATTTTTTCCAGCACAATTGCGAAACAACCGGCTTCTTCCAATAAGCGGGCATCGGATTTCAATTTATTGGCTTCCATTTCTTCTTTTGCACGTACTGAATAAGTCCCAAATTTGTAAATTGATTGTGGAGTAAGTCCAAGATGCCCCATAACCGGAACACCTGCGGCCAGAATCCTCTTTACTGATTCCATTACTTCTTCACCGCCTTCCAGTTTAATACCATGAGCCCCTGTTTCTTTCATGATACGAATGGCTGATATAAGAGCCTCCTTCGAATTTGATTGATATGAACCAAAGGGAAGATCAACGATAACCAATGAACGGGTAACTCCCCTGATCACGGATGATGCATGATATATCATTTGATCCAGTGTAATTGGAAGTGTTGTTTCATGACCTGCCATTACATTGGATGCCGAATCACCTACGAGTATCACGTCAATACCTGCCTGATCAAACAATCGTGCGAAGGAATAGTCATAAGCTGTAATCATGGAAACCCTTTCACCATTCACCTTCATATTTTGAAGGATGTGGGTTGTAATTTTCTTTGGGGCCATTTAGTGAAGTTGAGAGATAAAGATAATGCGATTTGATCTAATGCCCCATTGACGCACTTCATTTCAATGGTGTGGTAGTTGTTTGCAATTCGCGGTAAAGTGCCTGTATCATTCCATCTGCCAGCCCGATTTTCGGAACGAATATTTCTTCTGCATCTATCCATCTCATCACATTAATATAGATCAATAGTGCCGGAACTATTACATCTGCGCGATCTTCCTTTAAATTGTAAAGACGCATTCGGTCAGGCACAGAAAAACTATTGAGTTCTTTATAGTAGTCTTTCAGGAGTTCAAATGGCAGCGGTTTACCATCTTTTCTTTTGGAAAGTGAAAATACTTTATTGATATTTCCACCAGATCCAATCGCTGTAAGATGTTTCGTCATGCTTCGTATTTCCTTTTTCAGAAAATCTTTCATCTGATCCCAATGCGCTTCTGTAACCTGATTTTTGATCAGGCGGATCGTTCCTATATTAAATGACTTTTTGAATAATAGCCTGTTGTCGGCAAAACAAGTAAGTTCTGTACTTCCTCCACCCACATCAATATATAGGTAGGAATTATCACTATTCAGGTTTTCTGCAATATGATTCTCATATATAAAAGCAGCTTCCTCATCGCCACTAATGATTTCAATTTTTATTCCTGTCGCGTTCTCAACTGTTTGGATTATATGTGGTCCGTTTTGAGCATCCCGCATGGCAGATGTTGCAGCAGATTTAAAATTTGTAACACTATAAGCATCCATCAGGTATTTGAAAGAACGGATAGTGTTCAGCAACATCGAAGTTTTTGTTTCGGAAATCACTTTTTTTTCAAATACATCGAAACCCAGTCTTAATGGGACTCGAACCAAATTCAGCTTTTCGAAAAAAGGTTTTTTTTCTGAATCAATTACTTCCGTTATCAGCAATCTGGCTGCATTACTACCAATATCAATTGCTGCCAAAATCATAAGTGTTGGATATTTAGATTAGCGTAATCTGATCAACCGGTATAATCGCAGACAATTCCTGTTGAACAACCGGTTTAACAATTTTCTGATTCAGATATTGATAAATTTCAATTTGGGAACGTACTTTTTTCGATTGGTCCTTTTTATAATGATTCTGTAGGTTATTGTCCAGCCACCTCGCTTTTACATTATCTGAGAATTGTATTTGTAATATTTCATTGAGCTCTTTCCGAATTCTTGGATCCAGTACGGGACACGTAGCTTCAATTCGGTGATCCATGTTCCTGACCATCCAATCAGCCGAAGATATATAAACTTTTTCTTTGCCCTGATTGTGAAAAATTAAAACGCGGGCATGTTCCAAATATTCGTCCAGTATACTAATGGCTTTTACGGCGATTTTAAATTTTTTGTTTTCTGGCATCATACAAAATATGCCTCTTACGATAAGCCTGATTTCTACACCCGCCCT
>DATHPV010000346.1:0-7830 GCA_035483495.1 Puia sp. | reverse complement strand
CAAGTATTCTTAAATTCATAATAAAACACTTATAGGGATTGGTTCAAAAGACAAGGTACTCAAAACTCCCTTTAGAATCTGTTAATTTCATCCTATTCCCTATATCTTTGTGCGGATTGCTAATTCACGTATTCTGTTGGTTGCCATTGAAAAAATCCGGCCTGTTACGAAATCAATATAACTTGCACCGTAGTGAGCAAACAAATTGACAAGGTTACAATTGGCAACCTGGTTATTGCTTTAGGTATTATTTACGGAGATATCGGAACCTCTCCGCTCTATGTACTCAATGCCATCATCAACGGTCGCATAATCAGTGAAATATTAATTATCGGAAGTCTTTCCTGTATTATCTGGACCCTTACTCTTCAGACGACTATAAAATATGTTTGGCTTACTTTAAATGCAGACAATAAGGGAGAAGGTGGAATTTTCTCACTTTACGCACTCGTAAGGCGGCAACGACGCTGGCTCGTGTTACCGGCTATGATTGGTGGCGCTGCCCTGCTCGCGGATGGCATGATTACACCCCCCATCTCCGTCACTTCAGCTATTGAAGGATTAAGACAGCTACCCAGTCTGAATTACATTCCACAGGACACCATCGTTTATATCGTATTGGGGTTGATGGTCGTATTGTTTTTCCTGCAACAGTTTGGAACGGATTCAATAGGAAAACTTTTCGGACCCATCATGCTTCTATGGTTTGGAATGATGGCAGTTTTGGGATCGGGACATCTGCTGGACGATCTGCACATTTTTAAAGCACTGAGCCCGGTTTATGCAATTGAATTGCTGACTATGTATCCAAAGGGCTTTTGGCTTCTTGGCGCCGTTTTCCTGTGTACCACGGGTGCCGAAGCACTTTATTCCGATCTGGGTCATTGTGGGAAAAGCAATATCCGTATTTCTTGGATCTATGTGAAAACCTGTCTGATACTGAATTATCTCGGGCAAGGCGCATGGCTGCTTCACAACCAGATGGGAAAAGTTTTTGACACTGCTCACAACAATGTGTTCTATAGTATTATGCCAGACTGGTTTCTGATTCCGGGTATCATGATTGCGACTGCTGCAGCGATTATTGCCAGCCAGGCTTTGATAAGCGGATCATTTACCCTGATCAGTGAAAGTATGCGCCTGAATCTATGGCCTAAATTCAGAATCAGCTATCCTACTGAACAAAAAGGTCAGTTGTATATACCCGCCATAAATTTTCTCCTGTTTATAGGATGTTGCAGTATCACCATATATTTCAGATCTTCTTCCCACATGGAAGCTGCTTATGGATTGGCTATCACCCTGTGTATGCTGGCAACTTCGATCCTGTTTGCCAATTACCTGATTTCGCGCAGAGCGCCGACGGCTTTGATTTATCTGTACCTCTGCGTTTATCTGATCATAGAATTCAGTTTCCTCTTTGCCAATCTGGATAAGTTCCCACATGGAGGTTTTGTGACGCTAATAGTAGGCGGCGTTTTGTTTTCCATCATGTATGTCTGGTACCGTTCCAGAAAAATCAAAAACAGGTATGTTGAATTTGTACGATTGGAAAACTATATTCCCCAAATTCAGGAACTGAGTACCGACAGAACAGTTCCCAAATTTGCAACGCACCTGATGTATATGACTAGTGCGAATAATCCTAAAGAAATTGAGCATAAAATTATTTACTCAATTCTGAATAAAAAGCCCAAACGGGCGGATATATACTGGTTCGTGCACATCGACACCCTCGATGATCCCTATACATCTGAATATTCTGTTGAACACATCATTCCCAATGATATCATTCGCGTTGAATTCAGGTTAGGTTTCCGAATTGAACCAAGAATAAATCTGATGATCCGGAAAGTGGTAGAAGATCTGGTAAAAAACAGGGAAGTAAATATCACAAGCCGGTACGAATCGCTGGAGAGAAATAATGTGGTTGGCGACTTCCAGATCGTTGTGATGGAAAAATACCTGAGTCAGGATAATGAACTTTCTTTCTTTGAGCGGGTAATTATGAAATTATATTTCTGGCTGAAGGAAGCCAGTCTTTCTGAAGAAAGGGGATTCGGATTGGATCCTTCCAATGTTCTCATTGAGAAATTCCCGCTGATTGTTTCGCCATTGCCTGATCTGAGCCTGAAACGTATTGGCTGACGCCAATACAAGTGTGAGGGTGTGAGAGTGTGAGAGTATAAGAATTTTCACACACACTCTCACACCCTCACACTAATCAAAGAGTTTTTTTAGTGACGAAGTTCTGCTGCTCGGAATAAAATAGTGATTATGTGAAACCGGTGCGATGGTGCTTTCAGTGTCCAGCCTTTTCAGTTTCTTGTTTTCCAAATAGTAGAGACTATAAGAAAACGGAGAAAGTAGTTCCATCAATCCTTTTCTTTCCCTTGGATCTCCCAACTCGCATAAAATGACTGGCTGGTATTTTTCAATCGTATTTCGAAAAGATTGAATAACGGATAATTCCAGGCCTTCCACGTCACATTTAATAAAATCTACTTTAGACAAACCACTAAACAGGTCGTCTCCAAAAACATTCCTGACTTTTTCTGATTCTACATATTGAAGAAATGTACTGGTACGCATGATTCTTGCGTATGCGAACTTCTTCACATTATTCACCTTGGGAATTCCCATTTCAACAAATTCCGTGTCGCCACCCATTGCGTATTGATAGAGTGTGACATTTTTTAGTTTTCTTTTTTCAATTATATTTTTTAGTGTGTTATGGAATTTTGACATGGGTTCTATTGCGTAGACATGGCCGCCTTCGCCGACCAGCCGGCTCAATTCAACTGTAAAATACCCCAGATGTGCACCTATATCTATACAATTATAACCTTCCTGAATCAGGTTCTTTAAAAAATAAATGTCCTGATAATCCACTCCGAGACGGCCGGTATTATATAATTTTTGAAATGAACCAGCTAACAATCTTAGATAACGCTTTTCACCCAGTGAAAAAAGCAGAAATTTTCTGATCAGACTCATCATCGTTTAATAGGCCGCAAAGATAGGCAACTACAGGGTTATGGGTTATGGGTTATGGGTTATGGGTTATGAGTTATGGGTTAATTCATAATCAATAACCCATAGTTCATAATTCATTCTGAACGTAGGCTCTTCACCTGATTGCCAATTGCAGCCCTGATTGCCTGAAAACTTACTGTAAAAAGCGCGATGAGTATCGCAAGAATACCAGTTAAAGCAAATATCCACCAGCTTACCGGGGTCTTGTACGCAAAACCTTCCAACCACTTATTCATAAAATACCATCCTATCGGCGTGGCGATGATGATAGCCACGAAAACTATTCTCATAAAATCTTTCGACAATAATCCAACGATGCTAAATACTGATGCGCCCAGAACTTTTCTTACACCTATTTCTTTAAACCGCTGCTCAGCTGCAAAAGCAGACAATCCGAATAAACCGAGGCAGGCAATCAGAATCGCTATCACTGTAAAGCCCCAGACAATTCCGGATGCCCGTTGATCTTTTTCATAGTTTTTCTGAAAATCCTTGTCAAGAAATGAATAAGTAAATGGTGTTCCCGGGTTTATTTTATTCCAAGAAGATTCTATCTCCGGCAAAATCCCGGCATAGTTCTTAGTCGAAATATTTGCAATCACATAACTGTGTTTATTTCCCATCAGCGTATTGAATGCAAAAGGTTTTATGGAATTGTACAAACTTTCAAAATTAAAATTCCTGACTATTCCAATAATCTGCATCGTAACATGGGTTCCCTGAAAATCAAAATAAATTTTTCTTCCAATGGCGGTTTTTAATGGATACCCCAATTGCTTCAGCGCAGTTTCATTCAGTACTATATTATTTGAATCTGCTGTAAATTCTTTTGAAAATCCTCTTCCCAAGACCAGTTTTAGACCTAATGTTTCGAAGTATTCGTTGTCTACATTGGCAAGATGAATGTCTATTGCGTCTTTGACAGTTTTGCCCTCTGCATAAAAAATCATATCGTCTACACTGGAAATACCCGGGTAAGTAGATCCGCTTGTTACTCTCTTTACACCCGGATTTTTCAATAATTCCGTTTTTAATACTTCATAATTTTTTATAACGCCGGGGCTCTGTAAAGGCAATATTATTTGCTGGTTTTTATTGAACCCAAGTTGTTGGTCGTTCATGAATTGCAATTGCCTCTGTATAATTATAACTCCGAGAATAAGACAAATGGATATAACAAACTGGAACACGACCAATCCCTTCCGTATCGCTGCGCCAGAAAAGTTGTTCAGCAATTTTCCTTTAAGAACAGTGATGGGTTTGAAAGAAGAAAGATAGAATGCCGGATAAATTCCTGATAATAATCCGGTCCCCAATGTGAGCACGACAATCCAAAACCACATGGCCGGCTGTGCAAATAGCGCAATATTCTTTTGCGTAAGACTGTTAAATAAGGGCAATAGCAAATAAGCAAATATCGACGCCAGCAACAATGCAAGACAACTCATGAGAGTGGATTCACCAAGAAATTGATATATCAGTGATTTCTTTTCTGCTCCTAGAACCTTTCTCACGCCAACTTCTTTTGCCCGTTTTAAGGAACGGGCAGTAGAAAGATTCATAAAATTGATACAAGCAATCAGTAAAACAAATAATGCAATGCTCCCGAGAATATACAGATAAGTAATATTTCCATTCGGAGCAATTTCATTATCCAAATCGGAATGCAGATAGATATCCGCTACCGGTTGAATAAATAACTGTCTCAGAATTCCCATTTCTCTCTGATCTTTCCCACCTCTTCGATCGATGAATGCCTGCAGTTTTCCTTCAAAATTCCCCGCATTCGAACCTTCTTTTAATTTTACGTAAGTGTGAAAAATATTATTGGTTGCCCAGTTCGATTGATTTTCAACCCAGGTGCCTATATCTCCGTTTCTCATAGAAAGAAAAAAATGGGCTGGTATGTGAGATTTTATTTTTGAATCATCAAAAACTCCTTTAATTGTGTAACTGAAATCACCGTAGGGCAATCCAACAGTGATTGATTTGTTTACTGGATTTTCGCTTCCAAATATTTTGCGGGATATCTGCTCCGAAATTACAATGCTATTCGGATCGTTCAAGGCTGTCTGAGCATTTCCGAAGATAAAATCGTAAGTGAAAATCTGGAAAAACGTAGAATCGACATAGTACCCATTTGATTCATAAAATAATTTACGATCGTTGCCATGCTCGTACTTCAGCAACATTTTATCCAGTGAGGGAAATTTGAGCAACCTGGTTGATTGTTCTACTTCTGGCATATCGGTTTTAAGTCCCCAGGCTATCGGTGCAGAAGTCGACGCCCATGATTTATCTTCAGGGTTAACTTTTTTAACCGCTTTGTAGGCAATTCTGAATATGCGTTCCGCATTTTTGTTTTGACGGTCATATCCCAGCTCACTGAATATGTATGAAATCATCAATATGCAGGTCGTTAACCCCACAGCCAATCCAAGGATATTAATAAAAGAAAATGCTTTATTCCTGGTAAGATTTCTATATGCAATTTTAAAATAGTTCTGCAGCATGGCTTGTTTTTATGAATCTCTTTCTAATGGCCAACTGAATGCCAGTTATTTAAATAATTATGCGTCAACAATTTAAAAATATGATTCTGAGAAAAGATGTTCGATATTGATACGGTATGTGTACGATTGATCAGATTTCTTCCAGTACGACTTTTTCCCTTCCTATTTTCAATCTATATTCTACGCCGCATTTCAGGGCAACGTTTTCTTTAACGTGCCCTACCGGAAATCCATAACAAACCGGAAAATCGGTATCAGAAAGTATATCACGAATGATCTCATAAGGCTCCTGACCGAATGGTCTTTCTGTATCTTTTGAGTCGGTAAAACTTCCTACGATCAATGCTGCCGGTTTATTAAATTTTCCAGCTCTTTTGAGTTGGTACAACATTCTGTCTATATTGTACAAATACTCACCAATATCTTCTGTGAACAAAATAAGTCCTTTGGTTTTAAAATCGGAGGGACTACCAACGGCATGTGCCAATAATGTAAGATTCCCGCCCATCAGCAATCCTTCTACTTCGCCTTTTCTATTGAATGGATGAGGATCGCAGGAATATTCCAGTTTCTTGCCTGTCAATAAATCCCGTATCGTTTGGATGTGATAATCATCCGGAGCCGCGTCCTGAAAAGCACCCGCCATGGGCGTGTGGCCTGTTGCAACTGCGTAGTTGGTAAAAATATGTGCATGCAGCAGACTTATATCACTATAGCCGAGAATCCACTTAGGGGATTTACGGAATCTTTTAAAACTTATCTGGTCTATTATTCTGCTTAGACCATATCCCCCTCTTGCAAAAAGTACTGCGGAAATATTATCATCGTCAAACATTTCCTGCAGGTCATCCAGTCTTTCTTCATCCGATCCTGAAAAATAATTGGTAGAAATACCGCCAACTGTTTTCCCAATTTTAGTGTTGAAGCCCCAGGATTTCAAAGTACGCACGCAGGAAAGTATTCTGTCCGCGGCCATAAATCCGGCCGGGCAAACAATACCGATGGTATCGCCGGTTTTTAAATAACGAGGTATTTGCAATTATGGATTATTAGTTATGGATTATTAATCATGGATTATCGATTCTGAAACTCTCGCACTCACTTTCAGCCTTATGTCTTACACCTTATGCCTTACGCCTTACGCCTTGCGCGTTAAGCGTTACGCGTTAAGCGTTAAACGTTACGCCTCACGCGTTAAACCTGCTCTCTAAAACTAACGTTTTTTGAATCAATATTTAGTTCATGTCTGACACCGCATTTCAAAGCATAATTAGATTTTACATGCCCGACAGGGAAATTAAAACAAACGGGATATTTATATTCCGAGATATGATCCAGCACAATATTATAAACACTCTTTCCGAACTCGTCGCCGGGATCGTCGGGCTTAACATGAAAAGAACCTATCAGGAGTCCGTTGAGGTTTTTCAATTTGCCCGTTCGCTTCAGATTATAGAACATCCTGTCAACACTATACAGGTATTCACCTGTATCTTCCAGGAAAAGAATCGTCCCGTCAGTGATCATATCGGAAGCAGATCCTGCAAGCGATTCAATAGTTTTTAGATTACCTCCTGCAAGAATTCCAGTTCCTGAACCGGCTTTATTGGCAGTATCAAAGACAATTGGGTATTCGATCGGTTTCCCGATTAATGCATTCCGGATCGATAAAATACTATTCCATTGGCCTTCCTCTGCATGTGCCGCGTCTTCCGGAAAACTATTGCACATTTTTGAATGGATAGACGCTACATGTAATTGATGGTTCAGTTGAGCATGAATTACAGTGATATCGCTAAATCCGATAATCCATTTTGGATTTTCCACAAATTTTTTCCAGTCTAGCATATCGATAATACGCACAGAGCCATACCCTCCCCTGGCACACATGATAGCCCGGATAGAATCGTCGTCGAGCATTTCCTGAAGATCGGCAAGTCTCTCAGCATCTGTACCTCCAAAAATAAAATCCCGTTTACCTACGGTACTGCCTATGCGCAGTTTAAATCCCCAGTTTTTCATTGTCTCTACAGCAGGTTGAATTTGCTCCAGGGTCATATACCCTGCGGGACAGGTAATACCGATGGTGTCTCCCGGCTTGAGATAAGGAGGAATTCTCCAGGGTATGTCAGCTATAAGTTCTTTTTTGGGTGTATCGACCGAATGGAAAACAGCTGTTGAAAGCAGCGGACTGCCGGCCAGCGCGGACAAAAAACGCTTTCGCTTCATCAAATAAAGTTAAGCAACTAAGACAGTATGGGGGTATGGGAGTATGGGAATG
>DATHPV010000345.1:0-2158 GCA_035483495.1 Puia sp. | reverse complement strand
AAAGAAATTTTATCATTGAAATATTATACTTTATTCTGTCCGTTGAATCCCTGATTTCGCTCATTGGCTTTTTGCAGATCAAAGGACTTGAAAAAACAGGTATTAATATAAAACAAACCCTGATCCGTAGAATCAGGAGTTTACGAACCATTTATAAGTCTTATACATTTCTGAATGCAATACTTTACATAGTTTTTGCCATTCTGATAGAAGCTAATATACAAAGTCATGGCATTTTGAACGGGTGGGCAAATCTCGTATTACCCGTTCGTATATTCATTTACGTTCTGTTTATTGTTTTTCAGTTTCTGCATAAACTACGTTCATTTCAAAAAAACTATGGATCCTATTTGTCCGCTATGATTCACCTGTTGGAAGAGACCCGGGAAGAATGAATGGCCATTTTAAGTTTTGCTTAACGCTTCACTTCTGAACATCTAAAAATAAAAAGCCTACTCTTACATCAGAAAACCAACTGTTGTGAGACAAATATTTCTGTCTGCTATTTGTTTGATTGGTATAAGCTCCCTTTCTGCACAATCGGTAACCGAAAAGCTCGACTCATTCATGGCAGCCGCTTATAATGCACACGATTTTAATGGAGTGGTGCTAGTGGCAAGAAACGACAGTATCTTATTGGAGAAAGGATATGGATGGAGAGATTATGATCACAGAATTCCGCTTGATTCCAACTCAATCTTTCCCGTTGGCTCTATCACCAAAACATTTACGGCTACTATTATTCTCTATCTGCAGGAACATCACAAACTCGATATCCACGAAAACCTGGTTAAATATTTCCCTGGCTATAAATATGCGGATAAGATTACTATAGAAAATCTCTTAAACAATACTTCAGGGCTTTTTGAAATATCTTTAGACCCCCTTTACCATTCTGACCGGCCATTCTCCCAAAATGATTTCTGGGCAATTATGAACGACAAACCTCTTGATCCAGCTTCAAATTCAAAATTTGAAAATAGTAATTCGAATTATTTGTTGCTGGGCTATCTCATTGAGAAAGTCACAGGCAAGACTTATGAGCAAAATGTGAGGGAAATTATTTTCGATAAAGCCGGCATAAAACAATCAGGTTTCAATTTCGAAGAGCTGATGGATAAAAATAAAACTGTTGGTTATCATATAACCAATGATACAATCAGAAATACTTCTGCAGTTTACAATTCAACGGCTACTTATTCAGCAGGATCTTTATATACGACAGCAGGTGACTTGTATTTATGGTATAAAGCGCTGTTGTCAAATTTGATCATTGGTAAAAAGAGTTTTGACGAAGCAGTCACTCCCTACAACGAAGCCTATGGTTATGGATGGCAGGTAACAATGGCTTACAATAAAATACAGTGGGAACATAATGGTGGCATCGGTGGATTTACGTCTTCTTTCAGAATACTTCCTGACGATAACGCCTGTGTCATCATTTTAAGAAATGAGGATATTTATCCTTCCGTTGTAAGTGTGGGTATTTTCTCCATCCTCTATAATATTCCGAACTATTATATCCCAAGGTTTGCTATCAGATCCAACAAATTGGATTTGCAGCAATATACCGGACAATATAAATTGGAGAGTCCGAAAGATTTTCAGGTAATCGTTTCCATAAAAAACGGGCGACTCATTTCCACGGCAATACCTGGTGATTACACCGACACATTATACGAAGAGAAAAAGAATTCATTTTTCGTGAAAGGATATAATTGTCAATTCGTCTTCAACAGAAATGAACGGGACGAAATAGTTGGCTTTAACGGATATCTCGGTAACCAGTTATTTGTTTACAAAAAGATTAAGTGATACACCACAAAAAAACCAACACCAAAGTGTTGGTAAGTAGTATTCCGCTTATCAAATCATTAGGCGAAGTAGAATGAATAGAGGCTGAATAATCGTTTGGGAGAGGCTGCCTTCCTGTTCAGGAACAGCATCCACTGCCGCAACAGGCTTCGACGGATTTTTCCGCATATACAGTAATACTGAAAATGCCTGTCCCCGAATTTCTGAATTCCGTGATTTCATTTTGAGATAGATAGCCACTCAATATGTCATCCGGCACGACAATAGATTTTTCTTTTTGAATTATTACATTTCTAAACCCATTAATTTCGATAAGTTCCATATAGGCTTGCTTTTGAATAGC
>DATHPV010000344.1:0-5395 GCA_035483495.1 Puia sp. | reverse complement strand
TTGTTTCCTCACCAATGTGGATCGTACTTCTAACAATACCAATATGCTTGTATGGAATAAAGAGATCTGGCTGATTGATCATGGTGCATCTTTGTATTTTCACTATTCACCAGAGGGTTGGGAACAAAAAGCTGAGACTGCATTTGCTCCGGTTAAGAATCATGTGTTATTACCTTTTGCATCGAGGCTGAATGAAGTGGATGAAAAATTTCAGTCCATTTTATCATCCGGAAAATTAAAAGAAATAGTTGATCTGATTCCCGATGAATGGCTGAAGGATAGTAGTCAGTCTGCCAAAGAAGCAAGAGATATCTATTTCCGGTTTCTGGAGATTCGTCTCGCTTCTTCAAAAATATTTATAAAAGAAGCTCAAAATGCCAGAACAGCACTCGTTTGAATATGCGGTGATACGTGTTGTTCCCAAAGTAGAACGGGAAGAATTCATGAATGTGGGTGTTATAGTTTATTGTCAGTCCCTTTCATATCTGGACGCTTTATTTACAATGGATGAGGGTAGATTGCGGGCATTGTCATCCGGAATAGAAATGGAAGAGATAAAAAAACATCTTTCTGCTTTCTGCAGTATTTGCAAGGGCGGACCAGATGCAGGTCCGATTGGAAAGCTCGATATAGGTTCACGTTTTCGCTGGCTCACTGCTACCCGAAGCACGGTGTTGCAATGTTCAAAAGTTCATCCCGGTCTTAGTTCCGATCCGGAGCTCACGCTAAAAAACCTGCACCGGCGCCTGGTATTGGAAGAATAAATTCCACCGGAAATTATTTGAATCCTGTTAACTTAGTGTCCCTTTTAAAAACAACCGTATATGTTATTCAAACGATTGATTGCCGCACTGATTTTATTTTCAGTTTTAACTAACCTTCACGCCCAGACGCCAGATATCAAAGCAAAGGTTGACAAGCTGATCAACGACATGACCCTCGATGAAAAAATCGGGCAGATGACTCAGGTTACACTGGGTGTGGTTGCAAAAGGGGGCGGCGGAAATGAAGACGGGTCCCTGGATCCCCAGGCACTACAGCACGCTATATTGGATTACAAAGTGGGTTCTATTTTAAATACGACTGCTCATGCGCTTTCAGTAGAAAAATGGAGACAGGTACAAACGGAAATTCAGGATGAAGCAAAAAAATCCAGGTTAAAAATTCCAGTTCTCTACGGACTCGATGGAATGCACGGACAAACTTATACACTCAATTCTACACTCTTCCCGCAGAATATTGCCATGGCTGCTACCAGAAATCCCGATCTCGTTGCGGAAGCCGCTCATGTAACGGCTAATGAACTTCGCGCATCGGGTGTACGCTGGGAATTCGCACCGGTACTGGATTGCGGCCGCCAGCCTCTATGGTCCAGATTCCCTGAAACATATGGAGAAGATGTATATATGGGCAAACTGATGGGTGCTACTGCCGTACACGCTTATCAGGCAGACGGACTCACGAATCCGACTGCAGTAGCCGCGTGCATGAAGCACTACCTGGGTTATTCAGCAGCAAGAACAGGTAAGGATCGTTCACCGGCATATATACCGGAAATTGAATTAAGAGAATATTATCTGCCACAATTCCAAAACGCAATCAAGGCAGGCGCGGCTACTATCATGATTAATTCAGGAGAGATCAATGGCGTGCCGGTTCACGCAAGCAAATATTTAATGACAGATGTGCTGAGAACTGAAATGGGTTTTCAGGGAGTTGTAGTAACTGACTGGGAAGATATTATCAGACTGCATACCAGGCATCTTGTGGCAAACAGTCCTAGACAGGCAGTTGTGATGGCGATTAATGCCGGAATCGATATGAGTATGGTTCCGATGGACTATTCTTTTTTTGATCTACTGAAAGAAGCGGTACAAAAAAATGAAGTCTCCATCGCTCGCGTAAACGAAGCAGTGGGAAGAATTCTTACCCTCAAGTTCCGGTTGGGATTGTTTGACAATCCCTATCCCGAAGAAGCATCTCTGGCAAATTTCGGACGTCCGGAATATCAGCAGATCGCATTGCGTGCCGCACAGGAATCCATGACCCTTCTTAAAAATCAAAATAATGTACTGCCACTTTCAAAAGATAAGAAAGTACTTGTTGCAGGTCCTTCTGCCAGCAGCATCGCGCCGCTGAACGGATGCTGGTCATATACCTGGCAGGGAAATCAGGAACAATGGTATCCCGCCGACAGTAAAACCATCGGCGAGACGATATCTGAAAAAACGGGAGGAAAGAGTACCGTCATCAGTGTTAAGGGGTTTGACAATCCACAGAATTTTGATACAATACGTTTGAAATCTGCAGCTGCTGACGCAGACGTGATCGTTTTATGCCTCGGTGAAAATGCATATGCAGAAAGTCCCGGAAATATTCAGGACCTGTCTTTACCTGAAAATCAAATGGCGCTCGCGCGCGCAGCAGCTGCGACCGGCAAACCTGTGATATTGGTATTAACGGAAGGCAGACCGCGTTTGATAACGACTATTGAGCCGGCAATGCAGGGAATTTTAATGGCTTACTGGTCGGGAAAGAAAACTGCCGAAGCCATTGCAGACGTTTTATTTGGAGATTATAATCCCGGCGGGATTCTTCCGTATTCTTATCCACGATATTCAGGAGAAATAGTATTGTACGACAGAAAACATACCGAAGATGTTCGTGAGATTTTCAACGCCGATATGACATGGGACGGATATCATCCTCTTTTTCCATTCGGATGGGGTTTGAGTTATACCAAATTTACTTACGGTCCGATTAGTCTGAGTGCGCCATCTTTAAAAGGAAACGGATCCATTACTGTAACTATTACCGTTACGAATTCGGGGGCTCGCGATGGAAAACACACTGTCGAATTATATTCTCACCAGCAGTATGCAAGCATAACGCCCAGTATGCGACGCCTCCGTGGCTTTAAGAAAATAAATTTGAAAGCCGGCGAAACACAAACTGTAACCTTTATTCTAACCGCTGCAGATCTCGCGTTTGTCAATACAAATCTGAAAACAGTAACTGAGGCAGGCAATTTTGATCTCATGATTGGTGATCAGAAAGCCAGTTTTAGTTATCAACCCTAAAAGAACGATATTAGTGTAATTCTTTTTGGGTATGAACAGGATTTTGTCCATTTCGTTTTGTGTGTTGCTTTTAATCCTGACGGAGTCTGTTCCACTATTTGCCCAGTCGGACTCGAATTCAAGAAAAGAATTTCGAGCTTCAAGGAATTCTGTTGATTCAGAAAAAAATCTCATCCTCTCTAATCAGTCTGAAGAATTCCAAAACGCAAGGGCCAATCAGGTAGGGGATTCCATGAGGCTACTGGAGTTAAATAATCAGATTCTTCAACTTGGATCAGGTGACAAATCAAAAAAGCAGGCGTTATATGTAGAACAAAACAGGATAAAAATTAGGGACTCCATTCGAAAAGTTTTACAAAGACTAAAAATCGATTCGCTGCGCACCGTTATTAGCGGTTTTCCGGTGACCCTTTCTTCGGATACGCTTTTTACTGTATATACAAAACTCGGAAGCTATTCTCCCAGGGAACGGGCAAGAGTTATTTCAGAACGTATAGATAAACTTGCAGAAGAATATTATTATAAAGAAGATTCCCTGATAATCATTCCTACCGAATTAACCACAGACATCAGTTATGGGGAAGGAACAATCGTCAGTATTTCTGAACTCGATGCCGTGTGGATGAATTCCACCAAAGAAAAACTGGCGGAAGAATACAGGAATAAAATTGCCCGGGCAATTAAGACTTATAAAATACAAAACAGCTTTGAATCCATATTAAAAGAAATTCTTCTCGCCGTACTCGTACTCACACTTCTTATTTTGATTATTTATTTAACCAACAGACTTTTCAAATGGATAAAATCGAAAATAAACAATCAGAGGGGCGCGAGAATTAAGGGAATAAAAATAAAGGGATATGAATTCCTGGATACTGAAAGAGAGGTTCGTGTGATTTTTTCATTAATCAACTTAGTTAAATGGGTTGTTGTTTTGATATTAGTTTATCTGTCATTACCCGTTCTGTTTGGAATATTTCCATGGACGGGCGGTTTAGCGGGTCAGCTGATTTCATATTTTCTGGAACCCGTTAAAAATATTTTTATCTCTGTCTGGGATTATCTGCCGAACCTGTTTACGATCATCGTACTGGTTTTCTTTTTCCGTTATTTTTTGCGTATACTTCGTTATTTTAAAACTGAAATTGAAAGGGGCACACTTAAAATTCCGGGTTTCTATGTAGACTGGGCCAACCCTACTTTTCAAATTATCAGGGTTTTGGTTTTGGCATTCATGGTAATTGTTATTTTTCCGTATCTGCCGGGTTCCAATTCCCCGGTTTTTAAAGGCGTATCCGTTTTCCTGGGAGTTCTTTTCACATTTGGCTCAGCCGGTGCATTGGGAAATATTGTTGCAGGTCTTGTGCTCACTTATATGCGTGCATATAAAATTGGTGACAGGGTAAAAATTGGAGACGCTACGGGTGATGTGATAGAAAAATCACTGCTGGTTACCAGGATAAAAACAATTAAAAATGAGATTGTTTCCATTCCGAATTCGTCCGTAATGAGTAGTCATACTACAAATTTTACGGCTGAAGCTGCAGAACACGGACTAATACTCCACACAACAGTTACCATCGGATATGAAAATCCCTGGAGACAAATTCATGAACTATTGATTAAAGCCGCGCTCGCTACAGAATTAATTGAAAAGGATCCCGTGCCGTTTGTATTTCAGGAAGCTCTCAATGATTTCTACGTAAGTTATCAGATAAACGCGTATACCAAAGTACCCAATCGTCAGCACTACACTTATTCTCTGCTGCATCAGAATATTCAGGATGCATTCAATGAAGCAGGCGTGGAAATTATGTCTGCCCACTACAAATATATTCGGGATGGTAATAAAACGACTGTGCCGGCTGAACATTTGCCGAAAGACTATGTAGCACCTTCTTTTCGGGTAAAAGATACTGGCAATGAAGATCAACATTAATGTGGCGAATATGCAATTGTAGTAACGAGTGAATGTGGAAGTTAAATGCTAAATGATAATGAGAAAATATGGACTAAATTCCTAATTAAGCTAGATATAGAATTATAGAAAACTAAATTTCACATTTTCAGATTATCATTTACCCTTCAATTTTGAATTCGTACATTCTCTACATTTCCGGATTCACCACATCAACTGCTCATTGTGAAAGTAAATTTCTCAAACGCTCCTCCACTTTTACCGCATTTGGAAGTACTTCATTCTCCAATATAATATTCATCGGCATCGCCGGAACATTCATCGCGCCTATAACTTCGACAGCTGCGTCCAGGGATCGAAAACAGGTTTTGGAAATCCGCGCCGCAAGTGCTTCGGC
>DATHPV010000343.1:0-3158 GCA_035483495.1 Puia sp. | reverse complement strand
AATTTTTACTGAGCAATCTACTTGCGTCAAGTGTAAATTCAGCGAAATTGTGTTGCTGGCAGTATTGCAGAGAAATCGTCGCATAAAAAATACAGGAATCTCTCTTTCCCGATTTATCAAACAGAGTAGCCAGGTTATTGTAATTCCTGCACTGAAAATATATATTACCGAATAGCTTACTCAGGTTAATGGCATCCCGAAAATATTTATCCGCAAGTTCAAAATTGCCTTTTGAAGCGTAGATATTGCCGAGAGCTCCAATGGCAAGCGGGTAATAAGCTCTGAATTGTTTCGTAATATGCTGTCCCAAAGAATATCCCAGTTGCGCATATGCCATCGCCGAATCCATCTGCTTCAGTGTAGCATATAAAATTCCAAGCTGTGAATAAGAGGCAAATACGTCTCCCGTTGGCTGGCCAATTTTTATCTGCCAATCTATAGATTCTTTAAACTGAATTTTTGCATCTTCGTAGTTCTGCATCTCCCGGTTAAGAAGGCCCATGAAATAATGTGCCTGGGATAATGCTTCGGGTCTTTTTTCCTTTAGTTTCTCAGCTTGATTGAGACATTGCAAGGCCACTTTAAGAGCCATCGGGTAGTTGCCTTTGGAGTTGAATCCATGAAAGGTGGCAGTATATCCCAGATAGTCTCCGTATTCATAGCCAAGTTTTTTTGAGAGACTGGCTGTCTTGGAGGCATAATAAAGGCAACTGTCGAATTGAATAAAACCGTAATAATCAGCCACCGCAAAGAGTGCGATCACACGATTTGTATCTTCTTTTTGTGACTGACTCAGGTTGAGCTTGAGACTGTCAAAATAAATTCCCTGAGCAAAGGTCAGACTGGTGACAAAAAAGAAAATGAATAGCAGAAAGAAATATTTCATCAGGATGGCCCAAGGTCAATAATTTAAGTTACACATTCTTCTGAAGAAATATGAATAAAATATGCGGAAGTTTTAATCATTTTCTATCCCGTAGTCTTTTTTTAAAGTGTTTATCAAATTGACGGCGTGGTCATTCATTTCCTGCAGACGGACTATATAAAAATTTACAACACCGTCATAGAGATGTATCAGGTTTCCAAAGGCCATTAGCTTCATCTTGTCCCGACTAAGTAGTGTAACTCCTGAATAACTCTTCCGGTTTGTAAGTAACCCTTTCGTATTCCTGAAATTAAAATATTGAAAGTCGAAAATCTGTATGGCTAAGTCAACTGATTTATTCTGATACATTTCATAGTAAGTCTGCTGATCTATTAATTTTTTTGCAGCATCATCGTACATAATGATGCTGTCAACTGCCCCCCTGGTTCTGATCAGTCTCATTCCACCGGAGTTTTTTAATTGTGATAAAGTTCTTTCTGTCGGACTTACAAAACTCGGATGAATCAGACCCGCACGATATAAAATATAGACAGTCGAATCGGCATATTTTGACATATCATAGTTACTGCAAATGATACCCAGGGAATCCAGAAAGTAGGATCTTTTATTATTGAGTCTGATAGCATTTTGAATATTAGCAGTATCCGTCCTGGCATCTTCAATCATTGCTGCTATATAATCTCTTTCCTTTTCTCTATCGGCTATTTTCTCCCGGATGCTTTCTGCAAAAAATCCCAGAGTCACTGCCAGAAAAATCATTAATCCTTCCAGGATGTATTCTTTAAATCCTTTCTTTTCAATGTTTGGGTGATGATGTACTTCCATAACTATGGCTGGGGTTTTAAAGCAGGCAATATTAACACAAAATTCATCTAAGGCAAAACCCTTAGCGCTGGCCTCACAGGCAACTCTGCGCGAAATTTTAAGTTCTTCTTGTGATTCTGATACGTAATCATTATTCTAACTTAACGGTACAAACTAAAATCAACACCCATGAACAGAATTCTACTTTCGCTTGCGCTTATGTTATTTATTTTTTCTTCGAATGCCCAGTTTCAAAAAGGAAACATTTTATTAGGAGGGGATTTGTCTTATTCAGGTACTACATCAACTTCGCCCAACTTTAGTGGTAAAACCAAATTCAATTCTGGAAACTTTAATATTTCCCTTGGGAAAGCAATTAGAGAAAACGCGGTGGTGGGGATAAATCTGAATTTTCAACCCGTTACTGATACCTACAACACCGGAATCGGACTATATACACAACAAACAAATAATTACAGTATCGGTATGTTTTATCGTATGTATAAATCCCTCGGCAAAGATTTTTATTTTTTTGGAGAGGGTGGGGGCGGATACAATGGATCTACTACTTCCACGAAGGATAGTACAGGTCATGAAATATCAACAGGATCCGGAAATGGAGGCCATCTTTATATTACTCCGGGTTTAGCCTATAAGATTTCAAATAAGTTTTTTATCGAGCTCTCCATACCGGAAATATTTATTCTTCAATATACGGATGCCAACACAAAAATGGGTTCTGTTACCACTGAAACCGACAAAACACTCTCAGCCGGATTAAATTTAAATGCAAATATCCTAAGTAATGTAGGTCTAGGATTTCGACTGGTTTTATAAATTACTTTTTTGGGATTATTGCCGGTGAATAATGTATTGTTAGTATATTGGTCTAACTAACCATACGGATGAATGACTCCGATTTCAGAAAAAGAGAATCTCAAACGCGAAATCGGGGTAAGGTCTCTTACACTTGCCATACTGAATATAACCGTCGGAACAGGCATTTTCGTTATTCCCGCCATTCTGGCTGAAAGCATGGGAGCCATTGCCATCGTAACTTATCTGATTTGCGGTGTTCTGGTCCTGTTAATCGCGTTGTGTTTCGCTGAATTGGGAAGCCGGACCAATATCAGCGGAGGACCCTATGAATATATTGAATCGGCTTTTGGACCTTTTGCCGGATTTCTCTCAAACAATGTATACTGGTGCGGAGCCAGTGTGATATCTGATGCGGCACTCGCGAATGCGCTGGCAGATACGTTAAAATATTTTTTTCCTTCTCTGAATAATGAAACCTTTCGGGTGTTGTTTTTTACTTTAATATTTGGAACGATCGGCCTGCTGAATATCAGAAGTGTAAAAAACGGTGTGCGTTTTATTGAAGCAACAGCGATTGGTAAATTGATCCCGTTGATTGTGGTTGTAATTGCAGGTTTTGGATTTGTAAGAGCGGGAAATCTAAGGTGGA
>DATHPV010000342.1:0-8429 GCA_035483495.1 Puia sp. | reverse complement strand
GCGCTGTCAATCCCAATCCTACTGCTGAACAGCTGGCTGAGATAGCGATCTCATCGGCGGAAAGCAGCCGGCGGTTTGGTGTTGAGCCGAGGGTTGCGATGCTCTCTTATTCCTCAGGCACTTCAGGCGAAGGTGCAGAGGTTGAGAAAGTGCGGAGGGCAACAGAAATTGTGAAACAAAAGCGGCCCGATCTGAAAGTGGAAGGTCCTATCCAATACGATGCCGCGGTTGATCCGGTGGTTGCCAGTCAGAAATTACCAAATTCTGAAGTGGCTGGTAAGGCCACCGTGCTGATTTTTCCGGATCTTAATACGGGCAACAATACATATAAAGCCGTACAACGTGAAACGGGCGCAGTCGCTATCGGGCCTATGTTACAGGGATTGAATAAACCTGTAAATGACCTGAGCCGTGGTTGCACAGTGGATGATATTTTCAACACGGTCATAATTACTGCCATTCAAAGTCAGCAGAAATAATATGAACATCTTTGTCGTAAACTCAGGCAGTAGTTCCATCAAATACCAGCTTTTCAAAATGCCGGATGAAAAACCAATTTGTACCGGACTGGTAGAACGGATAGGATTGGAAAATTCGGTCATCACACATAAAATATTTTCAGATGGGGACGTGAAAACGATCAAAAAAACCATGGATCTGTCTGGTCATGAAGAGGGATTAAAAGAAGTTGCGGCATTGTTAACCGATACTGAAAAAGGAGTCATAAAAAATCCCGGAGAAATCGAAGTCGTTGGTCATAGGGTGGTGCATGGAGGTGAAAGTTTTGCAGCTACAACCATTATAACAAAGGAAGTAAAAGAAGACATTAAAAAACTTTTTCCGCTTGCACCCTTGCATAATCCGGCAAATTATACTGGTATTGAAGTGGCCGAGAAAATTTTCACAAACGCAAAGCAGGTTGCGGTTTTCGACACAGCCTTCCACCAAACACTACCGCAAATAGCATTTACCTATGCGATTCCAAAATCTTTTTACACAGACCACCACATCAGGGTATATGGTTTTCATGGTACGAGTCATAAATATGTAAGCGGGAAGGCGATAGAGTATTTAAAAAAAACGGAGACGAAACTGATCACTATTCATCTTGGAAACGGATGCAGTATAGCAGCGATAAAAAATGGAAAATCGATTGATACCAGTATGGGATTTAGTCCCCTGAGCGGATTGGTGATGGGAACCCGCTCAGGAGATATTGATCCTTCTGTTATATTTCATTTGATCAATCAACTGGGTTATGATTCTGAACAGGTGAACACACTACTTAATAAACGAAGTGGAATGCTGGGACTTACGGGATTCAGCGATATGCGCGATATTGGCAAGGCTGCGCGTGAAGGAAACAGGGATGCGGAATTTGCGCTCGAAATATATGCATACCGGATAAGAAAATATATCGGCGCTTATACAGCCGTGCTGAATGGTCTGGATGCTATTATATTTACAGCAGGTGTAGGAGAAAACGACGCGAATACCAGGCAACTCGTCTGTAGTGAAATGCAGTTCCTGGGAATTCATCTTGACGAAGAAAAAAATAAAATACCTTTAATAGGAGCCAGGGAAATAAATAGTGGTGTCTCCCCGGTAAAGATTCTGGTTATTCCCACCAACGAAGAGCTTGAAATTGCAAAGCAGTGTTACGAGCTCCTGGAGAAGAAGTAGCAGAGTAAGAATGTATAGGAAACCGGCGTACAATTTTATGTTGCATTCATGCCGGGTATTAAATGAACAGGTATAATGCAAAAATTTCCTAAAATCCTCTTTGTATTGCTCTTTGCATTTTCTTTCGCGAATGGGCAGGATTCAGCTGCATCCAAAAAAGCAAAAAGTGGTTTTGCAGCAATACCGATGATAAACTACAACCGCACACAGGGAGTTGTTTTGGGCGCGATCGTTTCGAATTACTTTAAAATAAATAAGAAAGATTCTATCTCACCTTCTTCAAATGTCGGTGTCGCGGGGATTTATACTGAACAGAAAAGCTATGCACTCTTTCTCTATTCACAATTGTTTTTCGATGAAGATCGATGGCGTGTAAAGCTGGCTGCGGGGACGCTGGACATAAACTTTCAGTTCTACCTTGAAGATCCGGTTACATCGACGGGCAATTTTTCCGATTACTCAACAAAGGCAAACCTGGTTGTACTGCAGGTGCAGCGAAATATTTTCAAACGTATTTACTTTGGTCCTACCGCTTCATTTATCAAATCGTCTGTCACTTTTAGTTTTCCCGGAGCAAATGGCCAGGATTCTATCCAGAAAAGCAACCTGAACAGTCTGGGTTATATCTTCAGCAACGATACGCGCGACCATGTTCAGTATCCGACAAAAGGTATGTTCCTGAATTTTAAAAACCAGTTTTACGGAAGTTATATTGGCAGCGATTATAATTTTGCGCGATATGTCGTTACCTATAATCAGTACTTTAAATTGGGCAGAACGGAAACTAAGCAGGTTTTGGTATCACGGGCTACTTTAAATATCGCTACCGGCAATGTTCCCTTTGAAGGACAAACGGTTGTTGGCGGCGATGATATCCGAGGATATTCGCAGGGGAAGTATCGTAACGACCAGGTATATACGCTACAATCAGAGTATCGATGGAATTTCTATGGGAAATGGGGTCTTGTAGCTTTTGCCGGCCTTGCCACTGCAGTGGCGAAATTTTCAGATATATCCGAAAGCCAGTTACTTCCGGGCGTAGGCGCAGGTTTGCGTTTCAGGATGCTTCCCTCTGAAAAAGTAAATATCGGTGTGGATGCAGGTGTGGGCAAGGGTGACTACAGTTTGACGTTTCGTATCGGAGAATCATTCGGGCGATAGTTAGCTCCAATTCGCGTTTTTCCATATACATGTGGGTGTAAAATGCGCACGCTATTTAATTAATAAAATTTTATGCCAGAGAAGCTGTGAAAATAAAAAAAAGACCCTCCTGATTTCCAAAGGAGGGTCTCGTGAAATTCTAATGTTCAATTTTGAAAGTAACCGGAACAGTAACTTTAGATTTAACCATCTGACCATTTTCTTTTGCCGGATGCCATCTTGGAGAACGCATCAGAACAGAAACCGTTTCATCTTCCAAACCGCTTCCAAAATGTGTTCCGGGAATTTCAACGCTTGTAACATTGCCAATACTATCCAGGTAAACTTCAGCGAACACTGTACCTTCTACATGGAATTTTAATGCCTGTTCAGGGTATTCTATATTTTTATTTATAAATGCTGATAAAGCCGCATCGCCACCCGGAAAAGCAGGCTTTTGAGAAGGGATATAATATACATATTCCTTTGTGTGAATCATAACCGTTGGGGCTGACTGACCCTTTGAAGATTGCTTTTGTTCCAAAGCTTCATGCGTTTCCATAGGTGGTTCGCTGTACATGACCACTTCGTTGGTGCCTTGTTTTTTTGGCTTGGCTGAAGGTTTTTTTGCAGTTTTCCTTGCGGCAAGATATTCGCGCGTAATAGCAGCACTGTCAACCGGAGGAGGAGCCTGTACTGCGGCAACCGTATCTTTTGGCATAGGAGTCGTAGTATCAGCAACGACGGCTTTTGCAGAATCTGTAGCTTTGGTATCACTACCGCCGCCACAGGCAGCAAACAGAATAGATATCACTAATGAGACGATCAGTAATTTTGCTTTCATTTTGTAATTTTTAGTGGTTTTAATTTTCTTTTTTATGAATGGAAGGTTTAAGCAATATCGATGCATTACTTATTCTGTTTGTCAGAACACAACAGGGTTTCTTACGCTCATTAAATAAAATAAGTATGAGGGTGGTTATTCTTAATTCCTGACTGCCTGAAAATTTCAAAATACCGAAACCACCGGTATAAAACTTACTTTGTCTGACAGTAGAGTAACAGATTTTCCAAATCTATTAGTTTTCGATAAAGAGTGCTTAGTGGATTAGCGCTGACGGTTTAATAATTAGGCGGGAAATACTTAATAAATATAAAAACAATTAATTACTATTAAAAAAAATTGTTTTTAGCCTTCCGGAAGAATTAATTGACATATGTGGTTGAAATATATTTTTTATCGCATTTATAAATAAAAATACCTTTATAAAGTTGATCTCAGTTCTCCAGGATTCACCAGAAAACCTACTATCATGAAAAAATATCTTACACAAAACATTTTTAAAACTTTTTTGGCGCTCGTATTCATTTTCGTCAATGTTTCAACATGGGGCCAAACAAGCAGTAAAGAAAAACAACTGGTTACAGACAGCAAGGATGGAATCAAGGATTTCATTCATACCGACTCCCTCATGAAAAAGCTTTTAACCAGCTCGTATGGTTATGTAATATTCCCAAATGTGGGAAAGGGAGCTATAGGGGTAGGAGGGGCATCGGGTGGTGGAACCGTATTTGAAAAGGGTGCCATTGTCGGTAAAGCGCAGATGACTCAGGTAACTGTTGGATTCCAATTTGGCGGTCAGGCTTATAGAGAAGTAATATTTTTTCAGGACAAGGCAACACTCGACAAGTTCAAAGACAACAAGATCGAATTTTCGGCACAGGTTTCGGCAGTGGCTGCCAAGTCAGGAGCGTCCGCCAACGCAAAATATACTAACGGCATCGTTATTTTCACCCAGCAAAAAGGTGGATTGATGTATGAAGCTTCTGTAGGCGGCCAGAAGTTCAAATACACAGCTTATACAAAATAGCGGAATCCAAACTAGAAATACCTGCGCAGACTAATAATACTTGCCTGACCTGCATCCGGCCTGATCAAACCCTCCATTGGTCTTGCGAGGTCTATAGTGATATACAGGATCATTGCAGCCAGAAAGGCGAATGCGAAAATAACAATCCATTCCTTGTTTTTAATGACGGGTGTTGTAAAACCTCCAACAAAACAGATCGACAATGCCAGGAGAATCAGTGATATGGAAACGGGGGCCGGAATGCCGGCGGTAAGTAAAGCTTCTCTCTTGGCGCCGATATCAAACAAATTGATCAGGGATGCAGCCATGGCTTCCGATATCGTACGAATTTCAGGCTTCTTAACAGATGCAACGGTAGTAGCCCATATGGCAGCCGAAGTTTTAGAGATTTCCTCATTATTTTTTCTCATTTTGATTTCATCACCCGCATTATCATAATATGAAATCCTTTCCTCAAGATATTGTTGCAATTCAGCGCGGTATACATTTCGGACACTATCCGGAAACAGATCAGCTCTAATGATTGCGGTTCGTAAATAATTGGCCTCATCCACTATCATACTCCTCAGATTTTCAAATCGAACGCCTGATTGTCCAAACGTAAATGCGAGAATAAAACCCCATAGTCCAAACAATGCACCCAGCAGAGAATTTACACCCCCTTTTGTATCCGCTTCTTCCGGCCCCCAGAATCTCTTTCGCATCCTGTTTCCCAATTTCACTACAATGGGCATGATGATGAGAAGAACCAGGCAGATGATTGTGGCATCAACCTTTAAAAAGATTGACCTTTCCATTATTTTTTTTGCTGCAATTTAGTACCATTAATCATTCAACATTCAACTATTTAGATTCACTGGCATGGCTAAATGTTTTTTAGGATTTAGGCAGCTGCCATGTTTTGTCTAACTTTAGTCTGAGTCCGATTGAAAATTTACAGCAAAACTCAGTTATGAAAAATTCAATCTTAATCCCAATAATAGGGTTCCTGATAATCTCATCCTGTAATACTAATCAGGAAGCAGAACCAAAACAGGTGGACAGCCTGCAAAATCAATCTGAAACTAAAGAGCACGCTGATCAGCAGATGGTGCAAAATTTAACGAAAGCCGGAGATATAGTTAAAGCGGAAGCTCCTGATGCGGAAGTAAAATTCGAACAGGGATATGCCCTGCCCAGAACTAATGATGGAGTCGCGCAATCTCCCATTAATATTGTAACGACAGGGTTGGAATCCAATACTAAACAACATAACGATCTGAAGTTTACGGGTTCCATCAATGCGATCGAAAACCTTGGTCATACCATTCAGGTCGATTTTACCGGTGGAAGTGCTACGCTGATCGATGGGAAATCCTATGAATTAAAACAATTACATTTTCATACTCCTTCCGAACATCTGATCGACGGAATAACTTTTCCCCTGGAGATGCATATTGTAAGCAAGTTGAATGATTCTATAAAAAACGGAGGTTCAACTTTTACGGTTATGGGAATACTTTTTAAGATGGGACACGAAAATAAATTTCTGAAAGAATTTTTAAATTCTGCGCCTAAGGAGGAGGGTAAGGATACCCTGGATCCTTCCAAAGTAAAACTGAATGATTTATTTGCCGAATTCTCAGGCGGTGAAAAGCTGATAGAATATAAGTATCAGGGGTCACTTACTACACCGCCCTATACTGAAAGTGTAAACTGGGTAATTGCGCGGAGGATATTTGAAGCTTCTGAAGAACAAATAGCCACAATAGAAAAATTAGAAGGTAATAATGCGCGACATATACGTGCACTGAATAACAGGAAAGTAAAACTGGAATAATACCCTAAATCATTTGTTCACGAATTTTGATACAGCACTATATGAAAATAATTCTGGCACCAGTTGATTTCTCGGATACTTCAACCAACTCTGTTTTGTTTGCAGCAGAACTTTCCAGGAGATCCTCTGCCCGCCTGGTAATAGTAAATGTTCTCCAGAAAGGTGAAGATGAAAACGAAACAAAGAACAAATTGAAATCATTGGAGTCAGAATTAAAAAAGGCCATTGACTCCGATTTAAATTGCGAATCCTTTCTTGTACACGGAAGTCTTGTAACGACGCTTGAAAAAATAATTGCAGTTCAGCAACCCGATCTGATCGTAATGGGTACGAAAGGAGCAAGTGGATTGAAAAAGATTTTAATCGGAAGTAATACAGTGCACGTGATCTCGAATACAAAACTTCCTGTTCTTGTTATTCCGGAAGTGGCCCGGTTTGATAATTTTTTAAAAAAAGGGAAAAACAGAATTGTATTGGCCACTGATCTTGATTTGTTAGAAAATGAGAATGCGCTGGATATTCTAAAAGAAATTGCCCTGATAATTATTGACCCGAAAGTGCGAGTCCTGAGCGTAAGACCGAAAAATAAAAAACTTTCCGGTTCAAAGAGAGCGGAACGCGATGTACTGCTTTCTTTTTTCAATCCCGAAATTCCAAGCGAGCGTGTTACTGTTTTCAGTGATAGCGTGATTGGCGGCATTGACTTTTATCTTAGCCAGAAAAACACAGATACTGGTTTAGTTGCGATGATTGCCCGGGATTCAGGACATCTGATTCAAAAGCATTATACCAGAGAAATGGCTTCCCATACACATTTGCCACTACTGGTTTTGCATGATGCTAAAATTACCGCGCCGCGCCACCATCAATAGTCAGACAAATTCCACTTACAAAAGATGCCTCATCAGAAGCCAGGTAGAGATATCCATTTGCTATATCATCGGGCACGCCCCATTTACCCAGAGGTATCTGAGGAATGGTTTGTTTTCTGACTTCTTCAGGCATGGCATCTGTCATGGCAGTTTGTATAAAACCCGGCGCAATACAATTGACCGTAATTCCAAAACGACCGAGTTCCATCGCCCATACTTTTGTCATGCCAATGATCGCCGATTTAGTGGCAACATAATTCGTTTGTCCATAGTTTCCCCGGATTGCCACGTTGGAAGAGGCTGAAACGATGCGGCCGTAGTTCTGCTCCTTCATGACCGGGGCAACCGCCTGCGTGCAATTGAAAACGCCCGTAAGGTTTACAGCAATCACATCGTCCCATTCCTGTTTCGACATTTTCAGGAGTGTTCGGTCTTTGGTGATGCCTGCATTATTAATCAGAATATCTATACGGCCAAAATATTCACGAGCTTCATCAACCGCTTTTTGTACTTCGTCGGTATTCGTGACGGATATTTTTTTAAAGATGACCTCATGCCCTTCTTTTTTCAACCGATCCGCCACTTCATTTCCCTGATCAGACAAGTCCCATAAAATAACTTTTGCACCTTCTTTAACGAACCTTTCAGCCGTGGCAAGGCCTATTCCGTTAGCTCCTCCGGTGATCAAGGCAATTTTGTCTTTCAGTCTCATTCCGATTTGATTTTAAGTACAGGTGTATGAAGATTCTTAATGAAAGAAAGTTAACCAAATTAATGATACATCAATTGACGGTGTTACCATTTATTCGTCAAATTGAATTTACAACTACTAGGGAGGGATTTATTAATTGTCTATTTTTGAGCACTAACGAAAAAACTATGCATCGCCATTTAATCGCAGCGCTTATACTCTTTACATTTACTGCCCGGGCACAAACAAATTCAAAAGTTCTGATTCAGGTTCCTCCAGCGGAAGGAGGATTTTCCGCCACCCGACTTATGCGGCTGGATTCAGGCATGAGCGACTGGGTAAAAAAGAAATGG
>DATHPV010000341.1:0-6104 GCA_035483495.1 Puia sp. | reverse complement strand
GAGAAATACACGTTCTCTACCGAAGTCCCTTATGGCTACGAAGACGACCGCGTGATGCAGATTGCTTATAAAATATATCCCGCGCTTCGCAACCGAATGCCCGAGCCGTTTCTGAAAGAGATCGATCGCGCGAGTAAAGATCTTCCCCACCCCACCGATAAAGATTATATACAGTGGCAACGCGGACCGCTGCACAAAACACCTTTGACGTTGATGAAGTCGTGGGTGGATTCAACCTACACAAATAAAGATATGTGGCTGGTACTTGTATTTCATGGCATCGACAGTCTGGGTTGGGAATGGACACCCATCCCGAAACTCGAAGAATATTTTAATTATATAAAGGACAGGGAAGACAAACTCTGGATCGCTACTTTCGGAGATGCCACCAAATATATGAGGGAGCGTGAAGCTGCTACAGTGAGTGCTACTGATAAAAACGGGAAGATTTATGTGTCTCTCAATCATTCATTGGATAAAACAATGTACGATCTTCCGTTAACCCTCAAGACCTATGTTCCCAACAACTGGGATAAAGTTTCCGTGAGTCAGGGAGCGAACACAAAGAAAATTGATGTGTTACACGATGAGAAGGGTAATTATGTGCTCTACCAGGCAGAACCGAATACAACAGAAACGATACTATCCGGTAATTAAAATCCCGGCTTAAATAATTTCCTGATTTAGGCTGCGATACATTTGTAAAAAGCTTTGATTCAATCATTCTTCAAGTAAGACCAAATGAAAAAAATCATCTTCGTCCTCATATCGTTGCTCGCGATCGCTCAGGTGTTCGCACAAAGCAGTGAACATTTCCAGATGATATTAAAAGACGGATGGCAGATGCAGTCGGCCATCAAAGTATCTGATGGAGGGGCGAATCTGTCACTGCCAGGATATAAAAGTTCGGGCTGGTACAAAGTAACTGTGCCCACGACCGTCATCGCCGGATTATTGTCGAACAAAGTATATGACTTCGATCCATTTTATGGAATGAATTTAGAAAAACTGAACGACCCGAAGTTTGACTCCACCTGGTGGTTTCGCACAACGTTCACGTTGCCGGTTTCTGAGAGAGGGAAAGAAGTAGTGCTGAAATTGCATGGCATTAACTACAAAGCAAACGTCTGGCTGAACGGAGTACTCATCGCCGATTCAAACCAGATCATAAATCCTTTTCGGATCATCGAATTGAATATTTCGGGAAAAATCATAACGTCAGGCGCCAATACACTTGCATTGGAAATCAAACGTCCGATCAATCCGAACGGTCGCGGTGGTGATCTGGCGGTTGATTATGCAGACTGGATACATTATCCTCCTGATTATAATGCAGGCATCATCAACAATGTCGAAATAAAAACCTATGATCGTGTAGGTATCCGATATCCGTTAGTGACTACGAAATTCGATTTGCCATCATTGGCGGTAGCACATCTTACTGTGGATGCACTGGTGACTAATTACACGACCGACCCGCAGGATGTAATTGTAAGTGGTAAGATTAATTCTGACATTCATTTCAATAAAAAAATTCATTTGGATGCCCATGAAACTGCGGAAGTCACTTTTACCCCGACTGATTTCCCCCAATTGAATATTAAAAACCCGCAGATCTGGTGGCCATGGCAATACGGGAAACAAAACCTGAATCATATTGAACTTTCCGTAGCACATGATAATCTGGTGAGTAATACGATTGCAGAAAATTTCGGTATTCGTCAGATCACGTCGCAATTCATCGATGATAAATCGCGTGTGTTTATCGTGAATGGAAAAAGGATTGTACTAAGAGGAGCTGCATGGGCACCGGATATTTTTCAACGTCGTTCAACCGAACGGCAGGAGCAGGAGATCCGTCTCTATCGTCACATGAACATGAACATCGTTCGTTCAGAAGGAAAAATGGAAGACGAACATTTTTATGCGCTCTGTGATAAATATGGTATGCTGGTAATGACCGGCTGGATGTGTTGTGATGCATGGCAATATCCTGAAAACTGGGATGCCGCCAAACGCGCAGCCGCTATGTCGTCAGACAGCAGTGTGATGCTTTGGCTTCGAAACAAACCCAGTCTGATGGTCTGGCTCAACGGCAGCGATATGCCTCCGCGTGATTCAACGGTTGAAGAAGACTATCTGAAAATTGAAGCGTCATTGAAATGGCCCAACCCAACGATTTCAACGGCAGATGCTTCCAAATCGAGGGTTTCTGGCTTCAGCGGAGTAAAAATGGATGGACCTTATGAATGGGTGCCACCAATTTATTGGGAAACGGATTCTTTATTGAAACGTGGAGGAGCCTGGAGTTTTGCAACAGAAATATCACCGGGGCCGTCCATTCCTCCTTATGAATCCCTCATAAAATTCATACCAAAAGATTCGTTGTGGTTCACAACAGAAACCTGGAAATATCATTGCGGTACCAAGACCTTCGACAATACAGCTGTTTTTAACGATGCCCTGCAGGGACGTTATGGAAAAGCAACAGATATCAAAGATTATATCGCCAAAGCACAGGCGCAGAATTATGAGTCGCATCGCGCGATGATGGAGTCCTATGGACTGCATAAATATCATACAGCTACCGGCGTAGTGCAGTGGATGGGCAGCAACCCCTGGCCTGGACTGATCTGGCATACGTACGATTATTATTTATATCCTGCCGGTACATATTATGGCATGAGAAAGTCTATGGAACCTCTGCACATCATGTATTCCTATGCGAATAATGAAGTGGATATTACCAATTCACTGCTGCAGCATTTTTCAGGACTAAAAGTCAAGGCAGATATCTATACTTTGGACGGGAGTTTAAAATATACAAACCACATTACTACGAGTGTTGAACCCGATAGCGTACAAAAATGTTTTGTGTTGCCGCAGATCAATGATTTGTCAGATGTTTATTTTCTGCGTCTGCAACTCAGCGATGTTTCAGGAGAAGTAAAATCTGTCAACTGGTATTGGTTGTCTAAAAAACCGGATGTACTTGACTGGGCGAAATCAAAATGGTATGTGACACCACAGACAGCTTACGCTGATTTCTCTTCCTTGCAAAATATCGCTCCTACTTCGCTGAAGATGTTACACACGATCGGGAAAAAATATGACAGCAGTCTGCATACGATAATTATTACCAACACGGGTAAGACAATCGCCTTTCAGACGCATATACGCGTAGTAAAAAACGGAACTGAAGAAGATATTTTACCAGTGTTATTCAGTGATAACTATTTCGAACTGGCACCTGGTGAAACCCGCACCATCACCTGCAGTTATGCAAACAAAGACGCAAAAGATGTTACGCCTGAATTTGTGACCTCCGCATGGAATCTGGACCTTGCGAAATGCAAAGCGACGGGTAAGGTTAGGTTTGAGGAGCGGAAGTAAGAATGCATCTTTTTGTAAATATTTGTTGTTACGTTTTGGTAGCAAGCTCATTTAAGTACTTAAACAAAGGTTGTATATTCGAAGTGTATCATTAATAATAGGGTGAAACGCTTCTTTCAGTATTTACACACAAAACCTGCGACAGCTGTTTCTTATTTCGTACTAATTGTTGCCGTCATATCAATCAATACCTGGCAACTGGTTTTACCAAACTTTGGCTCTGATGATTCCTATTCCATTGCCGCGGCTAAAAATCTAGATGATGGCCATGGATATACGATTGCTACCGTATCGGAACATGATTTATCGATGACTTATTATGATCCACTGAACAAATGGCCGCCAGGTTATTCCCTGTTGCTGGTAATAATAAAGAGAATTACAAAAACGGAATGGATCACAGCCTGTTATATTTTAAATGCCATCGGTGCTACTTTCCTGATTCTTGCATTGCGCAAAATATTTTATCTTTTGCAGATACCGGAAAGAATTACAAATATATATTTATTATTTGCCGGCTTTTTTCCCTACTCTTTTTTATCCTGGTGGTTTTCCGATCTTATTGCGGTATCCTGCTTCATGTGGGCAATAGTGTTATTAATTCAAATGACGATAAAGAATAAATATTTAATACTCTCCGTGTCAGGCGCTGGATTATTACTCGGCTTTTGCGCGTGGCTCAAATATTTATATCTTCCAATCGGTCCGGTTCCATTTATTTTCCTCCTCTTCTATTCATGGAAGACATCTCAAGTGAAGCTTAGTAAAGCACTTTTAACGGGAATGATAATTGTCGTTGTATCAGCGGCCTTTGAGTTATGGTTTCAGCATTATCACACGGGCACTCTTTTTTATATTAATCCAACTAAAGAAGGTTTTTTCCCGAGAAACCTATTACACCCCGGTCCAATTATTCCTGGCAGTCTGTTACACTTAGACCTTTGGACCGTGCAGTTATCAGAAAAGTTACATATACCTTATTCAAATTTCTTCTTTATATGGAAATGCCTGAATGTTATTTTGACGGCGGGATTACTGGTTCTCATTTATCGTTATTACAGAAATAACGGATTCCAGGTTGCACAACCATTGCATATTTACATGAATTTGGGGATGGTGATCGCCATTTCAATTAGTGTCTTGTTAGGTTTCCTTTCAGTTACCCAAGCGCCGTATAGCAGTCATAGCACTCCTTTCTGGACCTATATTGAAGAAATTCGTTACTATGGAGTCCTCTCGATTTTTATCCAGCAAGGTTTATTTTTCCTTATTCTTTATCAGGGGGATTTATTGGGCCGATTCAAAAAATACTTCATTTTATCAGCTACCGCAGTAATTGCCCTTGTAATCTTACATGGATTTTACTATTTATCTAAAAAGGCCCTGATCCAAAAAGAGATTGGCAAAACCAGAAAAACTGAGCAATTCGATTTTATAGTTCTTAAAACAGTCGACGATTTAATAGAGAATGGAAATAAACTGGTCGTGTGCTCATACGTCGATGAAGACGCTAATTTTGCAAGTCTTTCCGGAGCTTCCGGTCTATATAATATAAAGAAGATAAACGGGGAATTACGTACTTCGAAAGCGATAACTTTATTGGTGATTTTGAATAAATCGATGTTGCCTGAATTCAATACATTTTTTCTGAAGTATAAACCAACCCTGCTTTTTAATTGCACGGCCTGGACGGGAGATGGCAATACAAATGATTTTTACATACTTAAGCTGCCCTGAATATGCAATTGCCAAAAATATTTGTTGTTGTACCTGTTTTCAATGAAGTGACAGTACTTGATCAAACACTATCGGATCTGGTTGCACATAACTATAATATTATTCTGGTCGATGACGGTTCAACGGATGATATTGATATCATAGCCCGGAAATACCCGGTGTTCTTTTTAAAACACCTCTTGAATATTGGTCAGGGAGCCGCATTACAAACAGGAATGGACGCTGCTAGATTTTTGGGCGCAGATATTGTAGTTCATTTTGACGCAGATGGACAGCATGATGCTATGGAAATCTGCAGGATAACAGATCCGTTATTGAAAAATCGCTGCGATATTGTCTTTGGTTCCAGATTCCTGCAAAATAACTCTTCTCAATCCATTCCCTTTTCCAAGAAAATTGTTTTACAGGCCGCCCGTTATATAAATTATTTATTTTATGGAATTCTTCTAAGTGACGCACACAACGGGTTTCGTGCATTGAATCGCAAAGCGATTCAACAAATTTCATTTACTCAAAACAGAATGGGGCATGCTTCCGAAATTTTGTCTCTTGTAAAGAAAAACAAACTCAGATATCTGGAAGTGCCGGTTACCATCCGTTATAGTGACTATTCCAGAAAAAAAGGACAAAACATTTTTAATTCTATAAATATTTTCTTTGACCTGATTACCAAATAACTAAATATATGAAAGGCATTCAACTCATTCTGCTGCTCGCACTCCTCATATTATTTATATCCTATTTCCGATGGTTCAGAAACGCCGCGATAGATAAAGTATTAATTGTTCTTATTTTTTTAGCGGGCGTAAGTTTTGTACTTGTTCCTGACTGGACCACAAAAATTGCGGATGTACTAGGCGTAGGTCGGGGCGCAGATCTTTTAATGTATTTGTCAATCGTATCATTCACCTATATCGTATTACTCCTGTATTCAAAAATTAAAAAGCTGGAAAATCAATTGAGTGACATGGTCC
>DATHPV010000340.1:0-3919 GCA_035483495.1 Puia sp. | reverse complement strand
AATTTTTATCCGCATTGATATCACCCAGCCTCGGAGCTATCAGATCTACAGTGGCTCCTTCTTTCATTAGTGCTTTCTTCATCTGTTCAACCTGAGCTCCGTTAACGCCTTCAGCTGCGATCACAGCAATCTTTCTGCTTTTAATAGTATCCTTCGGTGTATTCTCCATACTCAATGCTGCGGATGAATTGATTTTCTGGTCCACAGTTTTCGGTTGAAACCTGGAAGGATTACCATCTGCCGGAATACTATGATTGATTGGTTGCTCCGGTTTAATAACCTTCAATCCCAATGCATCAGCAACATTTGTAGCCAGGGTTTTATCAATCTGTGATAATATTCCAATCATCCGTTGCCTGATCGCAACAGTCCCTACTTTACCCAATTCAAACCGAAGCGCGTTCGTGAGATGATTTTTTTCTGCTTCAGACTGACTGTTGTAAAACAATGTGGCCTGACTGAAATGATCAAAAAAACTCTGGCTTCTCGCTCTTATTTTCTTTGCGTCAATTCTTTCATTATAAGAAGTGAATCCTCCTTCTGTCGCTTTCGCCTGAAAAGGACACCCACCTCCTAAACTGTTGGGATTATAACTGCTATGATCCTTATTAATTTGCTGGCGCATATGTCCATCACGCTGATTATTATGTACTGTGTTTGTGGATCTGTTGATGGGAATCTCATGAAAATTGGGACTTCCCAATCTGGATAACTGTGTATCGGTATAAGAAAACAGTCTTCCCTGAAGCAATGGATCATTACTGAAATCAATACCAGGAACCAGATGTCCGGGATGAAAAGCCACCTGTTCTGTTTCAGCAAAATAATTATAAGGATTTCTATTCAGTACCATCTTGCCAATACGCTGAACGGGTACCAGTTCTTCCGGAATCAATTTCGTCGGATCCAACAGATCAAAAGGAAATTTGTGTTCATCTTTTTCTTCAACAACCTGGATGCCGAGTTCCCACTCCGGAAAAGCGCCTGATTCAATGGCATCAAATAAATCCCGTCGGTGAAAATCAGGATCCTTACCAGAAATAATCTGCGCTTCATCCCAGGCAACAGAATGAACGCCGAGTAAAGGTTTCCAGTGAAATTTTACAAATACCGATTTACCTGCCTCATTCACCAAACGAAAAGTGTGCACACCAAATCCCTCCATCATACGAAGACTTCTTGGAATGGCACGATCACTCATTACCCACATGATCATATGTGCAGATTCCGGCATGAGTGAAATAAAATCCCAAAAAGTATCGTGTGCAGAAGCTGCTTGTGGAATTTCGTTGTGAGGTTCAGGCTTAACGGCGTGAATCAGGTCAGGAAACTTAATAGCATCCTGAATGAAAAAAACAGGTATATTATTACCCACCATGTCGTAGATCCCTTCTTCTGTATAAAATTTTATCGAAAAGCCCCTTACATCTCTCGCGAGATCTGAAGAACCCCTGGAACCTGCGACTGTTGAAAATCGCGCAAATACAGGCGTCTTTACGGCAGTATTGTTTAAAAAACCAGCCTTTGTATAATGCGCCATGGATTTATATACCTGAAAATATCCATGCGCAGCGGCGCCTCTGGCATGCACTATCCTTTCGGGAATACGTTCATGATCGAAATGCGTTATTTTTTCTCTAAGAATAAAATCTTCCAAAAGCGTAGCTCCTCTCTCTCCTGCTTTTAATGAATTCTGGTCATCATTTATTCTCAGCCCCTGATCGGTTGTCATGAATTCATTCACCCCGGTTTCAGTGTTCATGTTCAGATCTGCAACCTTCGGATCTGGCTTCTTCGTGGATTGCTTTTTTTTAACAGCCATCTTATTAGTTTTATATTTCTGGATAATAAAAAACCCGGTCACCTAACCGGGTTGAGTAATTAGTTACTCATCATCTATAGTACAGTTCCCAGCTTTTCTTTCTGCAGAGTATCTTCTTCCGCGATAAACATATCTTCAGCCTTGTCTCTGAGCCGGTCTTTCAGGTCGCTTAGCTTGCCTGTTACTCTGTTCAGCGTTTCGGATCCCTTGGCAGGCGCGAGTAACAACCCGATAGCGACACCCGACAGCAGCATAATGATTGCCTTTTTCATGTATTCTTTAACTATCTTGTTCAATTAGCGGACCATGACGATGGCGGCACGGTTATTTAGTTAAATAAAGTATGAATACACCAAAGAGGATGCTGATCATTGATGATGAACGGGATTTCTGTGCACTTTTGGTGCTGATGATGCAACAGGAAGCGTTTCATATCGATTGTGCCCATAATCTGCTGGAGGCATCACAATTTTTGAAAAAAGGACATCCCGAAATTATATTACTGGATCATAATCTCCCTGATGGAAGGGGGCTCGATTACTTTAACATGCATCGTGAAGATTTCGACAATGCGAAAATCGTGTTAATGACAGCTGATCCTTCTTTGGATCTAAAATCGCGTGCAGAAGTCGCAGGAATTGAATTTGCCGCCAAGCCTTTTGGGCTGAAGAAAATAAGGGATATTATAAGATCCGTCGCTTAATTATGGTCACCCGCAATCAGTCTGTCAACACCATAGAAAAATACGCTTCTAAAATAACTAATGGTGCAGGTAGCAATTCCACTTTGATCATTGCATTTATCCTCGTCGTCACCTGGTGTATATCGGGGTTATTTATGCAGTTTTCTGAAAGGTGGGCGATGATCATGTCAACAGGTTCAAGCGCAGTTACATTTTTAATGGTCTTCCTGATTCAAAAATCTCAGAATAAGGATTCTTTGGCTACACAGTTAAAACTGAATGAACTGGTGGCAGCAAACGAATTGGCCAGTAACAGGCTCGTGGATATAGAAGGCATGACAGAAGAAGAATTAAAAGTGATACAGAAATATTATTCCAAGCTGAGTGTATTTGCATCAAAGCAAACGAGTCTGCAGCAATCGCACTCAATCGACGAGCAACATCACGAGCATGAGATAAAGAAAGACATGGAAGAGGAATTGACAAATATTAAAAACGATACATCAAAGAGTTGAAGTGCGTATACTCAAGTGAAAAGCTGTCTCACATTATTCAAATTGTCACTTGACTGATCCTTCAGATCAACTGCAAATTGCCTGATAGCGGGCAGGATCGTTTGAAGATCCTTCTCCATTCTCTTCATATCGTTTTGCCATTCTCTTTTTATTTTTCTCAGGGCAGTCTCCTCCGAAACATGTATTCTGCGATTTTTCTTTCCCAACCTGGCGACGAAAGAATCGGTATCATGCAGTGATCCGATCTCTGACTCCACGGACTTTATGAGTTTTTTATTTGTCTTCAAAAACGCAACATTCGGTTCCACTAAATTTTTACAAAAGGGCAGAACAAATAATATTGATTTCAATAATTTCCTGAATTTATGCAGCGACTTGATATCAGATAAAATATCCCCGCTCAGCAAATCCAGCATGTATGAAGCTTTGTTGAATAGAAATTGCTTACAAGTATGAGGAGATAATTTGGTATCCGGATGTGTTGAAAATTCGCGCAATTTTAAAGCGGCACTGACTCTGCGTTTTCTTATCAGCTTCCTGCAGGATTTCCTCTTCGAAAGATTCAGTTGTTTTAAAAACAACTTTGGTTTGGAAAATCCATTTTTATGGGTGACCAAATCTATGGCTTTCATCTCCAGTCCAAGCTCCCGCAGTTTACCAGCTTCATCAAAAAGTGTACTGAGACGATCCGGAATTTCAGAGCTGGCACCAAAATTCTTTTGAAAACTCATGAGCTCTAAAAAAGCTTCGAGATGTTTTATCTCGAGGCGTAACATGTGAATGACGGTAAGTCCGGGTTTTTTTTTGGATTTGAGAAACCCGTTAATTTTCACTAACCGCTTCTTTATTTTGTTCTTCATCCTCATTGCAACTACTCTTTCATTATTTCGAAGTACAAGT
>DATHPV010000339.1:0-2391 GCA_035483495.1 Puia sp. | reverse complement strand
TCTGAGCGCCCGGGCACACTGGCAGCAAGAAGATATAAAGATGATATTCCCGAAACAGTAAAGAAAAAAAGACTGGATGAGATTGTCAGGTTGCAAAATAAAATATCGCAACAATCGAATTTAAACGATGTTGGAAAAATTTCGAAAGTTCTGATTGAAGGTGATTCTAAGAAAAGTGATTTGTCTTGGATGGGAAGAAACAGTCAGAATAAAGTGGTTGTTTTTCCGAAAAACGGAGCTGCCTTTCAAAAAGGAGATTATGCAATGGTGAAGGTTGAACATAGTACCGGCGCGACCTTAATTGGACAGTCTCTTTGAAATCCGCAGACTAATTAAGCGTTAAAAAATTTAATAATGGAACTTCAGGCAATAAAAAACAGGTTTGGAATCATAGGTAATGCCCCCGAACTTAATTTTGCACTTGGTGTAGCCGTCCAGGTAGCAAATACTGATTTGACGGTTTTGATATCCGGTGAGAGCGGAGTGGGCAAAGAGGCTTTTTCACATATCATTCATTCCCTTTCAGCCAGAAAACATAATCCATTCATCGCAGTAAATTGCGGTGCTATTCCAGAGGGCACTATTGATTCAGAATTATTTGGTCATGAAAAAGGGTCTTTTACAGGTGCAGTAGATTCCCGCAAAGGATACTTTGAAACTGTAAACGGAGGTACCATATTTCTTGATGAAATCGGGGAACTGCCCTTGGGAACCCAGGCTCGTTTGTTAAGGGTTTTGGAAGCGGGTGAGTTTATCCGCGTCGGCTCATCCAAAGTGCTAAAAACAGATGTACGTGTTATCGCCGCCACAAACAAGGATTTATTATTACTTACAGATCGGGGAAGATTTCGGGAGGATTTATATTATCGTCTCAGTACCGTTCCGATCCGGGTGCCTTCTCTTAGAGACCGTAAAGACGATATCACTTTGTTGTTCAGAAAATTTGCCGTTGATTTTGCAGAAAGGTATAAGACATCTCCTGTTCAACTGGATGAAGACGCGAAAAATCTGTTAATCCAATATAACTGGCCCGGAAATGTCAGAGAGTTGAAGAATATTGCAGAACAAATATCTGTTCTGTCTGAAGACAAAATGATTACCCAATATCAATTGCGAAAATTTATACCTGAAAACCAGGTTAACCGATTGCCCATGGTGTTGCCGAATTCATCAAATCAGGCACCCAACGACTTTTCCAATGAACGGGAAATTCTGTATAAATTATTCTTCGACATGAAGAAAGATGTTACGGAATTAAAAAAAATGTTTTTGGAAATATTGAAGAATCCTTCACTTGCTGCAGATACTCAGGAAGCTTTTGCCCGGGACCTGAAAGAACTCAAATCGCAGGAGCTGTTTCAGGGAAATCTCGGACCTTCAACCTATCCTAACCAACCTGTAGTATTGCATAATAATGCCAATGGGCATAACGGTATTCATCAGCACGAAGAAGTAGAGGAATCGCTGAGTATAATGGATAAGGAAAAAGAGTTGATCCTGAAAGCCCTTAAAAAACACAAAGGTAAACGCAAGGACGCATCTTCTGATTTGGGAATCAGTGAAAGGACTTTGTATAGAAAATTAAAGGAGTATGATATTAGTGAATAGGAGTAGATTTTTTATTGACAAACTATGTATGTTTTTATGCATAATGTTGGTTTGTTTATCTCTGAATGGATGCAAGGTTTATTCGTTCAAGGATGTTTCCATTCCGCCGGAAGTGAAAACAATACACATTGGTTTCATTGAAAACAGGGCGCGATATGTGGATCCGCAATTAAGTCCACAGTTGACCGATAAACTGAAACAAAAAATCAGCAATCAGACCAAGCTGACTCAAATCTTGTCGGAAAATGCTGACTATGACGTAACCGCATACGTTTCGGACTATAATATAACCACGGCGGGCGTTTCCAATCAGGCGGCATCGATCGACCGGCTGACTGTAACCATACACCTGACATTAAAAAACAGATTAACCGAACAAAAACTGGGAACACCAGATTTTGAAACAGATATATCCCGGAATTACGATTTCCCGGCCACACAAAGTGTAAGCGATGCTGAAGCGAGTTTAACTCCACAGATTGTTTCTCAAATGACGGATGACTTATTTAACCGATTATTTTCTAACTGGTAACAAATAACAGATGAACAGTGGTCTGCCATCCATTATAGACGCGATTTTCGGAAAGAACGACCTTGGTTCAGTTTCGCTGGAGGAAATACGTGAGCTGATAACTGAATTTCCTTCATTTAATGCAGCACATTACCTCCTATCCAAAAAATTAAAGCTGGAAAATCACAGCGGTTTCGAAAAAGAAAGCATGAAGACGGCGCTGTACTTTCACAATGCTTTTTGGTTGCAGATGTTGTTGGAGGATAAAAATA
>DATHPV010000338.1:0-5832 GCA_035483495.1 Puia sp. | reverse complement strand
TTCTTCTTCCCATTCAAGTTTCGCTTTTTCAAGTTCTTCCTGTAAACGCTTTTCAGCGTCCCTTAATGAAGCAGCCTCTTCAAATTTCTGACTCTTTACAACTTTATTCTTCTCGTTCTTTACTTCCTCAATCTTCTTTTCAAATTCAACTATATTCTGGGGCACATTGATATTCTTCAAATGCACACGCGCTCCCACTTCATCCAGAACATCAATGGCCTTGTCAGGTAATAGCCGGTCTGTCATATACCTGTCACTTAATTTTACGCACGCCAGGATCGCTTCATCAGAGTAAGTAACATTATGATAATCCTCATATTTGGATTTGATGTTCTCAAGAATCTGAATTGTTTCTTCCACACTCGGTGGATCGATCATTACTTTTTGAAAACGACGATCCAGTGCACCATCTTTTTCTATGTACATTCTGTATTCATCGAGCGTTGAAGCACCAATACATTGCAGTTCACCCCTGGCAAGTGCAGGTTTGAAAATATTAGAAGCATCCAGTGAACCCGATGCGCCACCTGCTCCCACTATCGTATGAATCTCGTCGATAAACAGAATAACGTCCCTGTTTTTTTCCAGTTCATTCATAATCGCTTTCATGCGTTCTTCGAACTGACCACGATATTTAGTGCCTGCAACCAGTGCCGCCAAATCCAGAGATATTACACGTTTGTCAAACAAAACACGGGAGACCTTGCGCTGCACGATACGAAGTGCAAGACCTTCCACTATAGCCGTTTTTCCCACTCCGGGCTCGCCTATGAGGATCGGATTATTTTTCTTGCGCCGGGAAAGAATCTGGGAAACTCTTTCGATTTCTTCTTCTCTTCCAACAATAGGATCCAGCGAGTTCATTTCAGCAAGCCGGGTTATGTCTCTGCCAAAATTATCCAGTACCGGCGTTTTACTTTTAGCATTTCCCGCAGGACGAGCTTTCTGTCGCGCATACTTTTTTTCATCATCAAAATCATCATCGTTCTCCTCTGCGTATTCGCTCCGGGTATCGTTACTCTTAACAACACCCAGTTCATTTCTGAATAAATCGTAATCCACGTCGAATTGATTTAAGATTTGAGTTGCGATGTTTTCTTTGTTTTTTAAAATAGAAAGCATCAGATGTTCAGTCTCTACGGTTGGACTTTTTAAAGCCTTCGCCTCAAGTACCGTAACCCTGATAACTTTTTCAGCCTGCTTGGTAAGTGGCAGGCTATTAATATTAGCAATATTCTTTCCCGTTTTATCCTTAACAGCAAGTTCTACTTCTTTACGTAACTCATACAGATCTACATTGAAGCTTTTCAGGATTCGAACCGCCGTATTGTCGCCCTCTCTGATCAGGCCCAAGAGCAAATGCTCTGTCCCAATAAAATCGTTTCCTAACCTTAAGGCTTCTTCCCTGCTGAACGAAATAATCTCTTTAACCTGTGCCGAAAAATTATTATCCATTTTTAACTAATTGAGCTTAATACAATAATAACGAATATTTTTGATTACTGTTTTTCATGGTTTATCAACGTATGTTAACAATGCCGGTAGAAATGAAAGTCAAAATTAGTACCAACGGGAAATTCCATGCCATTACTGTACTAGAACCGATTCTGGCTGCTAATATGACAGCAGCTTTAAGGGATCTTTGTGAGTCTTTTCTAAAACAGGAAGTGAAAAACCTGCTTCTTAATTTAAAAGACATTCAAAAAATGGATTCTGCTGCTGCTGAAGCCTTTCTTGATTTAAGAAACCTCTTTTTCACAAATCGTGCTTCATTCGTTCTCTGCGAATTACAATCTTCCGTAAAAAAATATTTCGAACAAAATGAACAATTTGAATTATTACAGATTGCTCCCACACAGAGTGAGGCCTCCGATATAATTTTTATGGAAGAAATCGAAAGAGAGCTTACGGACTAAATTCAGAGGGCGGATAACATGCTAACGATCAAATCTCATTCCTATTACTTTTTGTATTATTTTTCGGCTGATATCTGATTAAATAGTCCCCGGCCTCATTGATCATACCTAAATCCTGTCTGTGCTCGCAGTAACAATTCTTGGAAATAACTCAGCTATACCGGCTTTTGACCGGCACCCAACTGCCCAGGTGATTACACTTGATGATCACCTGTTCCTGGTAGACTGTGGAGAGGGAACCCAGATCCAGATGAATAAATACAAAGTCCGGCGCAGCAGAATTAACCATATTTTTATCTCACACCTCCATGGCGACCATTATTTTGGACTGATCGGACTGATAACCAGCATGGGCCTTCTTGGCCGCCACCAGCATCTGCATCTCTATGGGCCGGCACCATTAATAGATATTTTTAACCTCCAGCTTAAAGTAGCAGATACGCAACTTCCATTTGAACTTGTTTTTCATCCCCTGGAAGAAGAAGGCGTACTCGTAAGGGATAATCGGTATGAAATCAGTTGTTTCAGAGTTTTCCACAGAATTGAATGCTGGGGATTCATATTTCGGCAAATACGTCCGCCAAGACGCATAAATCCTGAAAAAGCAAAACTCGCAGGAGTACCGGCTTCCTTCTTCGATAAGCTAAAATGGGGTGAGGATTATGAAAACAAAGAAGGGATTGTAATTTCGAATTTGAGCGTTACCGATCCGGGGCCAAAACCGAAATCATACGCCTATTCGGCAGATACCATTTACAATCCGGAATTGGCAACGAAAGTGACCGGCGTCAATATGTTGTATCATGAAACAACCTATCTGAAAGATCTGGAAGAACGTGCGGGTAAAAGATTTCATTGTACTACAGTGCAGGCTGCTTCCATAGCGAAAACGGGAAATGTTTTACGTCTTCTGATCGGCCATTTCAGTTCCAAATACGATAGTCTTGAAGAATTCGAAAAAGAAACCAGAGAAGTTTTTCCAAATACAGATCTGGCAATTGAGGGAGTTACATACATGGTATAACACCTCAGCCTGGCAACATTAAATTTCCCGTTCCAACAAATAAACAGCAAGATCTTTTAAGGCATTTTTATTTGGGGTCGGAACGGTTATTTTCTCAAGGTGTCCGTAGGCTTTTCCCATATAATTCATTTTGACAGACTGAGCATCGCGATCTACTCCTGTCGTGCGATAAATTTCCAGCATTCGCTGTATTTTATCGGTGTCTGATGAGTGAAGTATATCTGCGATTACTTTCTTTTGAGTATCATTCGCTTTTTCCTGCGCTTTTACCAACAGAAAGGTTTTCTTATTGGCAAGAATATCACCACCATTTTGTTTTCCAAATGTGGAAGGATTTCCAAAACTATCTAACCAGTCGTCCTGAACCTGGAAAGCAAGGCCCAGATTCTTGCCGAATTCATAAATGTTCTGTTGATCTGTTTCTGAGGCAAAACTTATAATAGCTCCCATTTGCAGACTTGCGGCGAGAAAAACGGCGGTCTTTAGTTCAATCATTTGGAGGTACTGATTCAAAGAAATAGAGACCGCAGTTTCAAAATCCATATCGAGTTGCTGTCCCTCACAGACTTCCTGTCCCGTTTTATTTAAAAGACGAATCAGTTCCTTTATTTTGTCTGAACCGCTTTCATTAAGATATTGATAAGCCTGCAGCAACATCACGTCACCTGCCAGGAGGGCGGTGGAATCGTTGTACTTCGCATGCACAGTTTGTTTCCCTCTTCTCAAAGGCGCTCTGTCCATGATATCATCATGAATGAGCGTGAAATTATGGAAGAGTTCCAACGCGCTGGCAACAACCCAAGTCTCTGATTGTATGGGTCCAAATAATTCATTCCCCATCAGGCATAGAACGGGGCGAATTCGTTTTCCACCATCCTGCAGCATATAGGATGCAGCACCATAAAGCTTTTCAGGCCTGTCTGGAAAATGCTTTTTATTAAAATATTCAGAAAACTGCTGCGATAATTCCTTAAAACGCAAAATCGAATTTTGATTATTGATTTAGTAATAATTAATTGGCCAACCACACTCCCACACTCCCACACTCTCACACTTTCAGCACCCACTCATAATCCAGTTGTCGTTTTGCAAGATTGGCAGAAATGACTTTGATGGTAATTTTATCTCCCATGCGAAATCTCCTTCCGCTGCGCTTGCCAACCAGCGCATATTCGGTTTCTATCAGGCGGAAATCATCATATTCCAACAAGCTGTTCAGGCTAACCAGCCCTTCACATTTTTGTTCAACAGTTTCAACCCAGAATCCAAATGCAGCAACTCCGCTGATAATTCCTTCGAAACTGTCTCCCACAAAGTCTTTCATATATTCCACCTGTTTATACTTATTGGCTGCCCGTTCACTATCCATGGCTGCTCTCTCTCTCTCACTGCAATGTTTGCATTGTTCTTCAAGTTTTTTATGAATCGTTATTTCTTCATCAAGTACCTCCTGTAAAATCCGATGTGTGAGTACGTCGGGATATCTTCGAATCGGTGAAGTAAAATGGCAGTAATTGCTAAATCCCAGCCCGTAATGTCCGATATTCTCTGTAGTGTAAACAGCCTTTGCCATTGTCCGGATTCCGAGTTGTTCCAATACGTGCTGTTCTGGTTTGCCTTTCACATCCTTGAGCATCAGATTAAAGGACGCCGAAATGCCTTCGGGTGATTTGGTGTCAAAATGATGTCCGTATTTCTTTGCAAACTCAACAAAAGGAGCAAGTTTTTCTTTGTCTGGCGTGTCGTGGACCCTATATGGAAATGGAATCGCTTTTTTTCTGATTTTAATCTTTGCAACATGGCTCGCTACTGTCCGGTTTGCCAGCAACATGAATTCTTCTATCAGCTGATGGGATTCTTTGCTTTCTTTCACCAGAATACCAATGGGTTTTCCTTTTTCATCCAGTTTGAATCTCACTTCAACAGAAGAAAAATTAATCGCGCCTTTTTTTATTCTTTGTTTTCTGAATCGCTGTGCGAGTTCATGCAGTATTCCGATCTCTTCTGAATATTCGCCTGCCTTGTTATGAATAATTTCCTGCACATCCTCATAGCTGAACCGATGATTCGAATGAATCACGGTTCGTCCGATCCAATACTCTTTAATTTCGCCCCTGTGTGTGATATGGAAAACAGCAGAGAAACAAAGTTTATCCTCGTGTGGTCTTAGTGAGCAGAGTTCATTCGAAATTCTTTCTGGCAACATTGGGTTCACCCGATCGGGTAAATAAACAGATGTGGCTCTTTCATAAGCTTCTTCATCCAGTAAAGTTCCCGGTTTTACATAATGACTGACATCGGCAATATGAACTCCGATTTCATATATTTCATCTTTCAGTTTTCGAAAGGAAATGGCATCGTCAAAATCTCGCGCATCTACCGGATCAATAGTAAATGTGAGAACATCTCTGAAGTCCTTTCTTCCCTCCAGATCTTCAGGCGGTATGGTCTCCGGCAATTTCTCTGATTCTTCCAAAACCTTTTCAGGGAATACGATCGTAAATCCATTTTCAATCAGGATCTCTTTCATTATCCGGTCGTTTTCATCCGCTTCATCCAAAATCTGAATCACTTCACCCAAAGGTTTTTTATTTTTGCCCCAATCCGTAATGCGAATAATCACCCGGTCATTTTCGACTGCACCAGCCAGTTTATTCAATGGTATATATACATCAGGCATTGGTCTGGCGGTTTCCGCAATAAAAAAGGCAAATGTCTCACCCAGCTGGATATGACCAGGGAACTCAGTCTGTTTTCTTTCTACAACCGATTCCACGATGCCCTGTACTCTATTGTTACCTCCTTTAGTTTGAGAAATTTTCACGAGCACTGAATCGCCGTGCATAGCTGTATTGAAATCGTTGGGACGTACAAGAATATCTCTGTCAAGTC
>DATHPV010000337.1:0-3073 GCA_035483495.1 Puia sp. | reverse complement strand
ATACGAAGAAGGTAAACAAAAATTGTATGTAAACCGGGGTTACGGATTTATCGGTTACCCAGGCAGGGTTGGAATACTTCCTGAAATTACCCTTATTGAATTAATTTAATAGTATGCCAGGGTAAAACCCGAAAGCAGTGATCAATTAATTAATATGGTGTTAAAATGAATTGTCAGCTAACCAAAATCACCAAATAAACGTTTCCGGATTCTGTGAAGTCTATAATCAAAAAAACACTTATGAAGAAAGTATGTTATCTCGTTTTTGTCGTTTTTATTCTATCAGTTACAGGAACTAAGGCTCAAAGTTTTCACCTCGGTGCAAAGGTTGGTACCAATCTTTCAGAAATTTCAGGCAGGTCATTTAAAGACGGGTTTCAATGGGGCTTCACTGCGGGAGCATATGCCGAGCTAAATATTAACAAGAAATGGGATATTCAGCCCGAATTATTATTTAATCAGATCAGAACACAAACTTCAAGCGATTTCTATACAATCATTCCCAACGGATTTAATAGTACAGATGTTAATTTAAATTATCTAAGTATTCCAGTTTTACTGTCCTTTAGACCCATACCTGTTCTCAGTTTCCAATTGGGGCCTCAGTTTGATATCCTTATGAGCACCAGTCAGACCCTCACTTATCCCTCATCCAGTGTTTTCAAGACAGGAGATTTTTCGATCGTAGGTGGTGCCCAGGTAAACATAGGATTCTTTAAAGCAGGTGCCAGGTATGTAAGTGGTTTAACCAATCTGAACAAACAGGCGTCAAGTGTGGATTCCTGGAAAAGTGAGAGTATCCAGATTTATGTTGGATTTAGAATTATCTGATCTGAAAGGCTGATAGCAGAAAGCGTAAAGCTTAAAGCCTAAGGCATAAAGCTTAAAACCGAAAGCCGAAAACCAGAACCCGGGTTGGCACTTTATTTTTCTTCACAATATTTATCGTTTTGCTATTAAAAAGTCCTCTTTTCATTGTGAAGACTTTTACCTATCAGAAAGCTTTAAGCTTTATGCGTTAAGCTTTAAGCTTAAAATGATGGCACTAAACTTGAACCTTAGGGGGTCAACCATAAAAAGATAGGATAATTCACCAAGAGGTGTTATTTTGTCACCCCTTTATATATGACTGATAAACTCTTTTTTCAGCGAAGTGAGCAGGAAATGGATTTCATGCCCATCATTCCGATAAATGAAACAGAACACGATAATCTGCCTGATACTGAGATTCCGAAAGAAATTCCCATACTACCCCTCAGAAATACGGTACTTTTTCCCGGAGTAGTTCTTCCTATAACCGTTGGACGGGATAAAAGTATCAAGGCGGTAAACGACGCCTACAAGACTGACAAATTGATCGGCGTTTTGGCACAAAAAGACAGCAGTGTCGAAGACCCGAATTTAACTGAGTTGGTCACAGTTGGTACTATCGCCCGTATTATCAAGGTTATAAAAATGCCCGATGGAGGAACTACCGTGATTCTTCAGGGTAAAAGAAGATTTAAAGTAGGGTCAATAACTACGGACGACCCTTACTTCAAAGCGCAGGTAATATTATTGCAAGAAGAAGAAGCCCCCAAAGATCAGGACTTTGAAGCCTATATTTCCAATATAAAAGACCTGGCAGCACAGATTATACAACTCTCTCCGAATATTCCTACAGAGGCCTCGATCATTTTAAAAAATATTGAGAATCCTTCTTTCCTGATACATTTTATTTCAAGCAACCTAAATTCTGAACTTACCGATAAACAGGAACTTCTTGCAACTGATTTAATAAGGGCCAGGGCAGACCTGTTAATGCAACTGTTGCAAAAAGAATTGCAATTTGCGGAACTAAAAAATAAGCTGACCAATAAAACGAAGACGGAGTTAGATAAGCAACAACGGGATTATTTTCTTCAACAGCAACTCAAGAGTATTAAGGATGAATTGGGTGGTGACACCAATGAACGTGAGTTGCGTGAAATGCAGAAAAAAGCGGAAAGTAAAAAGTGGCCACAGGCGGCAAAAGATATTTTCAAAAAGGGAATAGAGAAACTGGAACGAATGCATCCAAGTACACCAGACTATTCCATCGTATATAATCATTTGGATCTGATGCTGGATCTGCCATGGAATGATTACACAGAAGATTTGTATGATTTGAAAAAGGCATCGAAAGTGCTTGATCAGGATCATTATGGCATGAAAAAAGTTAAAGAGAGGATACTTGAATATCTCGCAGTGTTGAAACTAAAGGGAGATATGAAAAGCCCCATCCTTTGTTTTGTTGGACCTCCCGGGATCGGGAAAACTTCTCTCGGGAAGAGCATAGCCAATGCAATTGGCCGTAAATATGTTCGTATCAGCCTTGGTGGTTTGCATGATGAAAGTGAGATTCGTGGTCATCGTAAAACTTATATTGGCGCGATGCCGGGCAGAATACTGCAGTCGCTTCGAAAGGTAAAATCATCCAATCCGGTAATGATTCTGGATGAAATAGATAAAGTGGGTACCGATTTTCGTGGCGACCCATCATCTGCATTGTTGGAAGTATTGGATCCTGAACAGAATAATACTTTTTATGATAACTACCTGGAACTCGAATACGATCTCAGCCGTGTTTTGTTTGTAGCAACCGCAAACGATATCGGTCATATTCAACCCGCATTACGTGATCGTATCGAAATAATAGATCTCAGTGGTTATGCTATTGAAGAAAAAGTAGAGATTGCAAAACGACACCTCATACCCAAACAAAAAGAAGCCCATGGTCTAAAGGGCCTGCCTCTTAAATTGTCCGATAAAAACCTGGCCAAAATTATCTCTGACTATACCAGGGAAAGTGGCGTAAGAGATCTTGACAGGCAACTTGCTTCCATAATGCGGTATGAGGCGAAAGAATTTGCGTTCAAATCCAAATTAAAAGTTTCCATCACGGAAAAAGACATTGAAAAGGTTTTGGGGAAACCCCGTTATAATAATGATCTGTATAAAGTGGCGAATATGCCCGGCGTTGCAGTGGGCCTGGCCTGGACTTATGTGGGCGGAGATATACTGTTTATTGAAACAAGTATAAGCGACAGCAAGG
>DATHPV010000336.1:0-5320 GCA_035483495.1 Puia sp. | reverse complement strand
TTGCGGCGTATCCTGCAGTAGTGGGTCCGCTCCCTGCCATATCAGATGCCTCTGCGTAATCCAATAACACTTCCGGATACCTGATAACATCATTTGTTTTATTTGTGCTGGGATTCATCGCGAAAAGTTGTGTATCTGTTTCCAGACAACCCTCATTATTAATCGCCTGTCTGAATTTCCTGTAAAAGGGATGTTGATTCCTGGTCAAAGGTGAATTATATGGAACCAGAAGAAATGTTTTATCTGGCTGGAGAAGTTTGAGTGTTGTATAAAATTCTTCATTCGTCCTTTTGCACGCAGGAGCATTCAGGTAAAAATTAACTTCAGGGTAGAATTCTTCCCATCCAAAATTTCCATCCAGTCCATATTCTTCCCAGGGCATGGAGCAGTCACCAAAAAAACGATCCGGGTTTCCTCCACTCACATTAAATTCTAAACCAAAAATAGATTCTGAATTATTGTTTGTCTGGAACACCTGCGCATAATCAGGAACTAGAGTGTATTGTCCGGACTGAATAACAGAATCAGCTTCCGTTGCAGACAGTGCATAATTACTTGTTTGATTTAATGGCCACGTTGACATAGTCAGATATACATCAGCTAAAAGTGCCCGTGCTGAATTCTGTGTGGCTTTACCTGGTTGTCCTGGAAAATTTGTCGGAAGTAACGAAATGGCTGTTTTCAAATCACTTATGATTTGCTGATAAACTACACTTACCGAATCTCTCGCCGGTCTGTAATCTGGGCCTACCTCAGTAGTTATTACAGGAACAGGTCCGAAAGTTCTTACCAGAAGATAATAGCTCCAGCCTCTTATAAAATATGCCTGTCCTGCTGCTCCATTGATGGAAGCCTGATCACTAGAAACTTTCGAATAATTGGCAATCACATTGTTGCTCTGATATATGGCACCCCAGGGTGTACCCCACTGACTGTGTGCAATCGCATTGTTTCCACTACTCGCTTTAAACTGATCAAAATCACGCTGATCCGCCTTTCCCAGATTTGGGTCCGCTGTCAGGTCATCTGAACCAAAAAAAGAATACAGGTGGAAATCAAAGGCGTAACCACCGTCCACGACCATTCCCTGATAGATGGCCGTAACTGCTGCATCGAGATCAGATTGGGTTTGGAAATAATTTCCCGGAGTAAGTGTCGCCTTGGGATTTTCTGTAAGTTTCGTACATCCCAGGAACGCTGCTGCAAGGATTATAAATGTTATGAAGATTTTTATTTTCATTTTCTTATTTTTTAATATGGATGTTTTCATTTCAGGTGATTTTAAATTTTAGAATCCAACCCTGAACCCGATGGTGTAGGTCCTAGCATTCGGAATGACTCCCATTTCCACACCCTGCGTCATCGCATTCTGCGCATTGGTGAGTTCAGGATCATAACCGGGATACTTGGTGATGGTAAATAAATTCTGTCCGCTTATATATACATCAACGCTGCGAATTTTTGCATTACCTAAAATACTTTGCGGAATGCTGTAATTCAGAGATAAATTTTTGAGTTTAATAAAGTTTGCATTATATACAAACCGGCTGCTGTTGGTAGGCCAGCTGCCCGTTGTGCTGAATGCCGGAACATTTGTTTCATTTTTGGGAGTCCACATCTGCGTTGCTTCCTGAAGCGTCGCATTGCGTACGCCCGGTGCCTGACCCCATGTATAAGCGATCGTTTGTGAAAATATTTGGGCCCCGTTCTGACCTGCAAACATGAAGTTCAAAGTGAAATTTCCGTAGCTAAAATCATTGATGAAACCCCATGTCATTTTAGGAATTCCGTTTCCGATCGGCAGATAATCATCCTGATTAATGACGCCATCACCATTCACGTCTGTGTATTTGGCATCACCTGGCACGTTGCCATATTTCGCGGCCTGAGTAGCCTCACTCGTTTTCCAGGTTCCCAGGAATTGATAACCCGTAAATTCTCCCAATGGAGCTCCGACTTTCAGAATTGAAATATTCTGCTGTGGCTGACCGATACCGCTCACAACAACATTATCGAGGCCATTCAGATTTAATACCTTATTGTCGTTAAATGATATTTCGAACCAGGTTGTCCATTTTAATTTTGATCCATGCGGATTGAGTGGAGTTCCCGAAATTCCGATTTCGATACCCCGGTTTTGGATACTTCCAATATTACGTTGGTAACTTCCGCCGCCGAGATAAGCCGGCGTCTGGTAACTGAATAACAGATTGGATATTTTTTTATTGTAGGCATCTACCGAAAGGTTTACCCGGTTATTCAAAAATGACGCATCAATACCGATATCGGTTTGCAAAGTGGTTTCCCAGACCAGATTGTTTGCAACCGGTGTACCAAGTGGTGTTGAAATGGAAAGTGTATTTCCATCGTAGTAATAACCAACATTACTTGTATTGATTACAGGGATCGAAGAATAAGGTGGAATTCCCTGATTTCCCGTTTCTCCATAGCTGCCGCGAAGTTTTAATGAAGAAAAGACTTTTGAATTCTCCATAAAATTTTCTCTGGAAATATTCCATCCCACAGCAACAGATGGGAATGTGCTGTATTTCGTTGTTAACCGGGAGGAACCATCGTCCCTGATGCTGGCAGTAAGAAGATATTTATCCTTATAAGAATAATTTAACCTTCCCATGAATGACTGCAGTTCGCTGGAAGAATAACCCGATGTCGTTTGTTGTGTAAGACCAAGGCCCAGGTTATAATATCCAAGGGCATAGGTAGAAAGATTGGACGCTGTAGCGTTGATATTCTGATTTGTTCCCAGCTGATATTCCCATAAGCCCGTAAGAGTAAGGGAGTGGTCGCCTTTGAGCAAACCATAAGTAAGGAAGTTACTGGTTTGAAAAGCACTGTACCAGTTTGTATTTCCTGAAGCATACCCGGAAGACAATCCATTGATCACTGTCTGGCTGGTCCCCAACCCAAAAAGTGAACGGGTCCATCCCCATTGTGATTCATATGAGTTGGACGAAGTAAATGTGAGGTTTTTCAAAATATGGTATGTCAGTACGCCTGTACCAACCGCATCGATAGAGTTTGCATCAACAGCCTGATTGGTGGCCTGTGCCACAGGGCTCACACTAAGTGTTCCGTAATTGGAAGTGAGTGTTAATTTCCCGGTCGTCGGATCATACACAGGTTTGGTAGGATCCCAGAAAGCTGCTGATGAAAACGGATCCCCCGTATCTCCTACATAGGCGGTGTTCCTGCTCGATGGAATGGCGGTCAGCAAATAGAATTTAAGGTCCAGTTTATCATTTATTTTGAAATCGAGGTTTGACCTCAAACTTCCCTTCTTATAATATTGATTAAGAATCAAACCCGGCTGATCCAGATAATTAAATGAAACAAAATAACTCATGTGCTGAGATCCACCGGATACTGATGCTTCATAGTTTTGCACCAGCGGTTTTTGCTGTAATGCTTTCTGCCAGTCTGTTCCCGGATTGGTTTTAAATCCGTCGAGTTGTGCTGAAGTGAAACCGGGAGGAAGGCTGACGGCAGCATTTTGAATGTTTACAGTATTTGCAAAATCGTAAGCATCCATCAGGTCCAGATCTTTTGCTATTTCTGCCTTTTGAAACCATGCATTCACATTTATTCTGGCCGCACCCTCATGACCTGATTTAGTAGTTATGATTACAACTCCGTTGGATGCCCTCGAACCATAAATCGCTCCGGCAGAAGCATCTTTCAATATTTCCATGGACTCTATTTCACCCGGATTAATGCTTGCAATAGATCCACCGATATATCCATCAATAACATATAGTGGTTCGTTGGATCCTGTAATTGAATTCGTACCTCTTATGCGAACACTCAGCGGATTGCCAGGCATACCATTGGAACTCTGAACTGCCACACCCGGTGCCGTTCCCTGGAGCGCCTGTTCAACTTTTACAATCGGCCTTTGGGCAAACTCATCTGCTTTAACCGAACTGATCGCGCCCGTTACATCTTTTTTTCTTTGTGTTCCATATCCTACTACAATCACATCATTCAATGTTTGCGCATTGTGTTTGAGCTGCACATCAAAATAATTTCCGGTTCCAATTGAAAGTTCCGTATTTAAAAAGCCGACGAAGGTCACCACTAATTGTGCCTTTGCATTTCCCGAAAAAGGAAGCTCAAAATTTCCCGATGAATCCGTCAGAGTGGAAGTGGCGGTATTTTTAATATTTATACTCGCCCCTGCTAAGGGCTTACCGTGATCATCGGTAACCTTACCTTTTATCAACCGGTTTTGGGAGAACCCGTTAAAAGAGAGGCCAAATACCAGCAGTAACAATAAAGGAAGTTTTTTCATATTAAGCAATGGTTTTGGTGATTAAAGACACAAATAACGCGGTAAGGCCTTAATGAAATCGCTAATAATTGATTAATAAGCTTATTAATGATGCCTTTTTTAAAAAGATTTAAAATAAAAGGGGAATGTGAAAACATTCCCCGTGGAGCAGAGCCAATTCGCTGAAGGACCATCTACTCTTGCTTATACCAAAAATAATTAACCAGTATAATTATCAGACATCCCTGTACAGGACGCCTCAATAACAATGTGCAAAATACCGGCTGGTGATTAATCCACTTACTAATAATTGATTAACCTTCCTGTTAATCACTCTTTTTAAAAAATATTTCCGCTGTTAATTGATTATTAAATGGCTGGTTAATCTTTCACCCGTTTCTTACAACAAAATGAAATCATCACAAGAAATAAAATAATGAACAATTTCAAACCTTCAGCCTTATTGAATCGCAGATCTGTTCTGAAAGCATTCGGTCTCGGAACTGCTTCCGGTTTTTTGGGAATTGCCGGAGGAATATCTTCTGTGAATGCTGCAGGAATTGAAAAAGCAAATCGCAACAGTAGCCTCCCTGCATTAAAAATCAGATCTGTAAAAGCAATCGGAACCGCTCCCCAGGGAGCGAATCTTGTAATTGTAAAAGTTGAAACTACCGAACCGGGATTGTATGGTCTTGGCTGTGCCACTTTTACTCAAAGGGCTGAAGCCGTCGTAGCGGCAATTAATAATTACATGGGTGATTTCTGCATCGGAAAAGATGTAGACAATATTGAAGACATGTGGCAGTCATTTTTTGTAAGCTCTTATTGGAGAAACGGCCCCGTGCTGAATAATGCTTTGAGCGGACTGGATCAGGCGCTCTGGGATATAAAAGGGAAGCGTGCCAATATGCCTGTATATCAGTTGCTGGGCGGTAAGTCACGTTTCGCCGTGGATTGTTATGCACACGCAGACGGCAAGTCTCCGGAAGAAGTTTCAGACAATGTACAGAAATATATAGAGCAGGGGTTTCA
>DATHPV010000335.1:0-4500 GCA_035483495.1 Puia sp. | reverse complement strand
TTTCCGGGCTCAAGGGACAATTTACACGCTTCATAGGATGGATCTTGAACGGGCGGCTATAAATAGTATAAGTTTCTGATTGTATTGAGAGAACAAAATATTTTGGAGAATCAGCTTTTCCTAACTTCCAATCCTTTTTCTTAAGGACTTATGCAATAATCGTGTCCGGAAATAAGTGTTTATATATAAGCCTGAGAATCCGGTCAATTCATGTTTCTTCTGCAGATGGCTGGTTTGATTTTTTTTACATACGCATCGCCGTTAGCTATGTGAAAAAATGGTAAATGCAGCAAAATTCTACGGGGTCTTGCCACAGTTTGTATGAAATCTCCGTTCAGCTGCAAATTCAATCAACTGGTTATTTTAAAGGCTTTGAGAGAACCCATTCTTTTCATTAACTCCGTCATCTTGTGACATCTGAAATGCCAGGACATGTTTTATTTCTTTACAGATATATATTTTCCCTGATAATACTTGCTCAATAGCATAAATCAATTCATCGCTGGCTGCGTTTTTGGTCACATATCCGTTAGCTCCATATTTGAGCATTTTTATTGCATAACTTGGTTGCGCGTGCATGGATACTGCAATTACTTTTGATGAAAGTCTTCTTATCGCGAGTAAAACGTCGAAGCCGTTAACCGGCTCCATATTTATATCGAGCAGGATCAGATCAGGTTTTATTTCTTTTGCCAGTATTATGGCTTCAGCTCCATTTCCTGTACCGGCAACAATGTTGAAATTCCCTTTGAGCCTAAGAAATTTCCCCCAAGTGTCTCGCAGCAATGCGTGATCATCGACGATCATTATGTTTATTGCTGGCATCATGTATATTTTAAATTTATTTTCTTCGCCAACGCAGGTTTTCTGGTCGTTTTTACTGTCAATTGATTTTTTCTTAAAAAGAAATTCCCCGGAAAACGGGGAATTTCTTTGCTTCCGGGCTCAAGAGGCAATCAACGCGTTTCATAGGGATGGATCTTGAACGGGACGGCTATCAATAGTATAAGTTCCTAATCCAATTCTGATACCAAGGTATTGGAGGCATTTAGCTTTTCCTAACGGCTGTTACTTTTTTTTATGGACTTATGCAATAATCGTTTTTCGAAATAAGTGTTTACTCTATACAATCGCCAAATGTTGCTGACAATCCAATCTTCTTCCGGCGCATTTTTTCATCTGCAAAAAGCAGGAGCAAAATAGAAATAACGGAGATGGTTAACCGAAAACCTGGCTTTTGCCTGCATGGGCAATTTTTTTTGAGCAATGAATGGGGTAATCATTATCTTCGAAGCGACTTTGCAGATCATAGTTTTAATCGTTCCTGTCGAAAAAATAAATCATCATCCGGCAATGCCTGATCAAAAAATTCATGAACCGTCTCAACAACTCTGCGAAAATGATCTGGTTGCCTGTTACCTTCTCAAAAGTGTTGACCAATCTGAGCGGTTGGCTATTCTGAATGCTGCTGACAAGATGATGCTCAACCGTATTTTTGATGCGGCGTTATTACAGGAAGAATATGAGATATGCCAGGTGATCTGCGGAATGCCTGTGAAGTAATGTAAACGTGAATCTTTATTTTTTTATGAGTTTATAAACTAAATTATCAATCTGTAAAAAATATATTCCTGCCGCCAGCCGGGAAATATTTAAAGATATATTTCCGGAAGAATTATTGCTCCGAATAAATTCAACGGGCTGCCCCCCGGTATTTTTTATGGATACAGAATGAATATTCTTTACTGAACTGATATTGATATAGGATGAAGCAGGGTTGGGATAAACAGTGATGTCATTATTGTATTGCAGATCGACAGAAGCTATTCCCGAATATTCCACAGCTCCGTTCTTATCAATTAATTCAATGCGATAATAATTAATTCCCGAGACAGGAGATTGATCCGTATAGGTATATTTTGTATACTCCATTGACGCGGCAAGCTCCCCGATATCCTGCCAATGAACAGCATCTGTTGAACGTTGAACGCTAAAATCTGAAAGAACGTTTGGAGATTGCACTCCCCAGGAGATCAGGCTGACATTTTGCTCTTCTGAAACTTTAAAATTTTGAAGCAACAGGGATAAAACGCCCGGGTCAATATAACTAACGGTGATGCTTATGTAATCAATATTTGCGCCCAGTGTAACGCCAACCAATGCGGATAACTTTGCAGAAATAGCAATGCCGAAATTGGCTGCATTGATATCCGAAGGCAGCCAGTTTACAATACCCCAGGTATCTCCCGGACTACCATATGTGGCTGTTGTGCTGGTTTCCGTCCACGACGCAGCGCTTTTATGTTCACTACCGGAAATAATTCCGTTATTAATAATCATGACCGAATTATCAGACACTGTTCCTAAAGTAACACCGAACAAACCGGTAATACCTGAGGCCAGATGCTGAACGGTAACTTGGATGCCGCAGATGCTTGCGGTCGAAGGGATCGCGAATCCAAAATTTTCAGCAGTAAGATATTCCGTATTTACCGAATCAAATGCTGTAAGAACCATGCTGGCTGATGCGAATTGATTGTCTGAAGTTTTTGCATTCGAAGTGTTGTTCCATAAAAAAGTTCCTGCTGATGCATCGTTTCCAAAATTGTTCCCATTTGCAGGACCTGCCGGGACGCATTGGCAAAAACCATCGCAGGGCCCACATATTGCCGTAATCAGTAAAAGGGCCAAGATTGAATTTTGCATAGGAACTTTCATTATTTGAACAAAACCTTTTGCATGAAAACAAAGCCCGGTAGATTTTATTTTGATCTGCCGGTGAATTGTTGATGGTCATAAACAAAGACATATAGACTAAAATATTTCCGGTATCCATGAAACTACTCCTGCGTTTCTGCCGCATCAAGAGAACAAAATATTTTAGAGGATCAGCTTTTCCTAACATCCAATCGTTTTTCTTAAGAACTTATGCAATAATCGTTTTTGGAGATAAGAGTTACTATATATTCTTGCTTAGCAAAATGAATTGCACCGTTTTGATACAGTATTGATTATTTCGTTGCTTAGGTGCGCAACAGGTAGATTCAATTCAGGGTTTACCGGATAGCTAACTGGTATATATAACCGAAAATAATTTTGAAATTGAAAAACCCCTACTGGTTGAATGGCAGGGGCTGTGAGTTTACTACGGATAAAACGGGTCAGCGCCAAATTAATAAGATTTTCCCGGTGATGCAAGTGGCTGCCCTGGGATGCGCAAGAGAATTCCGTAAATTTGCCTTATGATCATCAGTCCTTATGCGGGCAAGCCTGCACAACCATGGATGCTGGTTGATATTCCCAAACTTATTTCGGCCTATTATTCCGAAATTCCCGACCCTTTTATTGACGGGCAAAAAGTTTCTTTCGGAACTTCAGGGCACCGGGGCTCATCACTCAATATATCTTTTAATGAATGGCATATCCTTGCCATTACCCAGGCGATTTGTTTGTACCGCAAACAACAAAAGACGGATGGACCTTTATTCATAGGTACAGATACCCATGCATTATCTGTTCCCGCATGCCAAACTGCACTGGAAGTACTTGCTGCCAATGACGTGGAAGTGATGATCACTAACGGTGATGAGTATACGCCAACGCCCGCCGTCTCGCATGCTATTCTCATGTACAATAAAAACCGGCAATCAGGATTTGCCGATGGCATTGTTATCACCCCTTCGCACAACCCGCCCAGTGATGGCGGTTTTAAATACAACCCACCTAATGGCGGGCCCGCTGCAACGGAAGTGACCAGGTGGATCGGTGAAAGCGCCAATGCATTTTTAGGGAACAAGCTTACAGGTGTCAAAAGAGTTTCCTATGAAAAAGCGCTGCATGCTGCTACCACACACCCTTATGACTACCTGAATAATTATGTTAATGATCTGGGCAATGTGATCAACATGGATATCATTAAAAATTCAAAAATACATATTGGCGTTGATCCGCTCGGTGGCGCGGGGGTTCATTACTGGGAGCCGATCGCTGCACGTTACGGACTCAACTTAACCCTGGCAAATAAAACAATTGATCCTGATTTTCGCTTTATGCCGGTGGATTGGGATGGCCAGATCAGGATGGATCCATCGTCGCCATATGCGATGCAAAACCTCTTGTCATTAAAAGACCGCTTTGATATTTCCGTGGCTTGCGATACCGATTATGACCGGCATGGCATCGTTACCAGAAAAGCAGGATTGCTTCCACCCAATCATTATCTCTCTGTAATGATCTTTTTTCTTTTTCAAAACAGGCGTCAGTGGGGTGCAAACGCAATGATTGGAAAAACAGTGGTTAGCAGCCAGATGATCGATAAAATCGCCGGTAAAATGAAAAGAAAATTATACGAAGTGCCGGTTGGCTTTAAATGGTTTGCTGATGGTTTGCTTGACGGGTCAATTGGCTTTTGCGGTGAAGAGAGTGCAGGCGCTTCTTTTAGCAGGATCAGCGGAGATGCCTGGACAACGGATAAAGATGGAATGATCGCCGCCTTGCTTG